>JBKKAO010000483.1:0-3999 GCA_046714645.1 Burkholderiales bacterium
GGTCGCTTGCCAACAACTCCGGTCAGCGGCGCGGCGCGCTCATCATGCGCTACATGCCCGCCACGTCGCACTACGACCGATCGCTGGTCGACAAGCGCCGCGACAACAGTCCCTTCAACATCTACGAACAGCCGCTATGCTTAGTGCGCGGTGCGGACCGGTCGGGAAAGAACGATCTCAAGCATGGCCATGATCTGTGGCACAAGCGCTATGCAGGCGGTACGGTGAGTTCGGCGGCGGTGGGGTAGGCTCGTCGAGGCGTCGGGCCAACCGACCGGTGTTACGGGTGGCCAACGGCTGAGTTTAGGATCGCGGATTACCACGGCCATGAAAGAGCGGATCGATCAGTTCGATCACTTCTCTAGCCAGCCGCTCCTGATCCGACGGATGGCGCATGATGGTATGGGTCACGATGGGTTCGATGCCCAGGCCGCCAATGCTTAGAGCCAAAGAGCAGTCCACCTCGTCGATCACCAGAGCCTCCACCACGCCCTGGTAGTAGCGAGCCACCTCAAACGCGGAAGGCTCGTGTCCTAGCTCCGTGAAGAGCTTCGCGGCCGGTCCTTTGAGCGCTTGACCTCCGACGATGGGCGACACCGCCACTATCGGGACACCTCCGGATCGCAATTTTTCCTTGAGACCGGAGATGGCCAGAATAGGGGCGACGCTGAGAAAAGGATTGGAAGGGCAGATCACCACGCCTTGCAACTGGCCATCGGCCAGCGCAGCCTCGAAACCCGCGCTCAAGCGAGCGTAGTCCGCTCCGTCGTATTCGATGCGATGTACGACGGGCTCACACCGAAGGCGTACGAAATAATCCTGAAAAGCTAGCGCACCGCGATCGGTATGGACGATAGTTCGCACCGGATCATCGCTCATGGGCACGACGTTGTGCTCGATGCCGAGCCTGCGGCAGAAGGACTGGGTAATCGAGGAAAGACTCTCCCCGGCCTTCAGTCTGCGAGTGCGCTCGGTGTGAGTGGCGAGATCGCGGTCGCCGAGACGAAACCAAACGTCTCCGCCCAGGACTTCCAGCGCGTGCATGAAATTCCAGGTCTCCCCAGCGATACCCCAGCCCGCTTCCGGATTATGGATACCGGCCAAGTTGTACATGAGCGTATCGAGATCGGGGGAGATGTGCAGTCCGAGGTGTTCGAAGTCATCACCCGTGTTCACCACCACGCACAACTCGTTGGGAGGCAGTACTCTGGCAAGGCCGCTCACCAGCTTGGCGCCGCCCACCCCACCGGCCAGGGCGAGGATCACGATCTGGCGTGTAGGGCCGCGCTTGCTGACGGCCTAGTTCTGGTCGTTGGCGAAGAAGTTCAGCTCGATCGTCACATCGCTCGGATCCTCCAGGAACACCTGATGCAATCCGAGATCGGGAACGGTGGCCTCACGGAAGGGCACGCTTTGCTTTCGCAATTTCGCTTTTGTTTCCTCGAACCCGGTGGCGCGGAAAGCCATATGATCCACGCTGCCGGTACCCTTTAACATGCCGACGTCGTAGCGATCGCCCATATAGGCATTGAGCGCTTCTTTGTCGTTGGGATCCACTCCGATGATGTGCACCACGCCATAGGTCTCGGGAAAGGTCGTGCCGTTGTACATCCACAAACCCGGAAACTTGAAGGGCGGACGGTGTCCCGCGGTGAATCCCATCACTTCCGTGTAGAACTTGCGCGAAGCCTCCAGGTCCGTGGTGCGAATGGTGTAATGATCGAGTTTTCCTACCGGCATCTTGGCCTCCTTTAGATGGTAAATGCGACTGCGGTTTCGCGCATCACCGCCTCGGCTGTGCGGTAGCGTTCCGCCATTTCGCGCTCTTGCTCCGTGCGAATCTGCGCCTGCATGTAGGCCCCTAAGTGACGCGCTCGCGCGACCATCGCGTTGCCCACTCGCAAGCGTTCCTTTTCGAATTCCTTCAAGCTCTCACTATACCCTCGGACCGCGCGCGAGAGAGCGTCCACGAGTACCGCCGCGTCGCTCCCGGCCTTGGTAACGCCCATGCCCACATGCGGACGGGCAACGAAGGCGGCATCCCCGATGAGCGCCACGCGCCCGAATACCAGTCGCGGAGATTCCAGATCGTAGATGGGCTGAAAGAACGGCCGCGCCGTGCGATCGAGCACTTCCGCAAATTGGGGTGCCAATAGGCGATGACCATCCGCTCGCAACTTATCGATCACCTCCTGCCGGATGAGCGGCGGCGGAATACCGAACTCGTGCAACTTGCCGTGTGCGTCCGTCAGCATGCCGGCAAGATCGGTTCTCTCATCGGCGGGCCGGTACCACACGATGTTGTACCGGCGCTTGCCCGGCTGGGTACTGTTCCCATCGCCCGCGATGGGATAGCCTACCAACTGTTCCCCGGCAGGCAGGCAAAAACTGAAACGGCCGAACAAGGCCTCGTGCGTCCTAGGGCTCAAGTGCGATTCTTCCGCTAGGCCTCTCCACACGACGTAGCCTGCGTAGAGCGGCGTTATCTGTGGAAGAACCTGCGCCCGCACGGTCGATCGCGTCCCGTCGGCGGCGATCAGCAAGTCCGCGCTACGCTGGCGGCCATCGTCGAAATGGGCCGTCACTTCGGTCTCGTTCTGTTCCACGCGAACAATAGACAACCCTTGATGATAGTGGCCGCTCGGAAACTGCGCCAGCAGCAATTCGTAGATGCGGCCCCAGGATGTGAGAACCTGCGGATAATCCAGTTCGCCCACGATATCGCCAAAGGGGCCGAATACCGCTCGGGTGCGTAAGCTCACTCCCACCGTCTCTTCGGCGGGCACCCCCACGCGCTGCAATAAATCGAGCAGCTCTTTGTGGGTGGCGATGCCCGCACCACGGCTGGAGAGCGGTTCCGTCACCCGCTCATAGATATCTACCTCCCAGCCCTGTTGACGCAGCAGGTTGCCGGCAAACAGGCCGGCGACGGATCCGCCGATGATCAGCGCCTTTCCTTTAGTACTGGGGTCTGTTGACATATATTTCGTGGAGCGCGTCATGTCTTAATCGCCACATTATCGCTTGCCTTTTGATGGGAGCCAAGCTCGCGAATTTCAAAGCAGCGAGCACCCGAGAGGAATCGTGTCAATCCGATGATACTCGGGCTTGCTCCAAATAGAATGTCATGCCCATTTCCTGATAAAGATCTCGCGCTAGCAAGATTTCACCTCGAGCCTCTTCAGTTTTGCCAAGCGATGTGTGCAGCTTGCCGAGACCGAAATGGCAATGCGCGGCGTGGGGACGCATGCCCAATTCCTCGGCCTTGCTCAGCGCGGTGAAATAGCTCGCCTCGGCTTCATGAGACTGCTCACCGCTCTCAGCCAGGAGATACAGCGCCCACGCCTCTGGACCTTTCTCTTGATAGCGTAGCGCGAGTTCGAGGCTCGGCCTCGCGGAACGCCCATCTCGACGATTCCTTGGCGGCTGCCTGTCTCAGATATCGCAACGCCTTGTCCCACATCCGCGCCTGCTGCGCGTGATGCGCCAAGCGCTCGGATTGCTCATCGAGCCGGCTGGCGTAAAGCGTTTCGATCGCATCAACAATGCGTGCGTGCAACGCCTGCTCTCGCTCCTGCAGCAAGCTCCCATAGGTCACGTCATGGGTGAGCGCATGCTTGAAGGTGTATCTCCTGCTCGGAAAAAAAGCGTGGGTTGATTTCTCGTTGCAAGCGGGTTTCGACTAGCGCGAGCCGATTGACCAACTCGCCCATGTTTACCGAGCCAATCACCATAAGGTCCACGTCACTCTTGCTTTTGTTCGTTCCCTTAGCGGTCGACCCGTAGATGAATGCTGCCGAGATCCTCCCAGCCAAAGGGGCGAGGGCCTGGCGCAGCAATTCCGGAGCGCCACTGGTCTTCTCTATGATGGAGCGTAGCTCCTCGTAAATTGGGTGATTGGTGTTCGCTCGATAGAGAATACGATTCCCGCTTTTGGATTGAGTGATCAAGTCCGCAGCGAGAAGCCCTCTCAACTCGTGCTGAAGGCTACCGGGGCTA
>JBKKAO010000484.1:0-4930 GCA_046714645.1 Burkholderiales bacterium
TGGCGGGGTTCTCCTCCACATAGAGCACGGGGCGCAACGGCGCGGTGCCTTGAGCGTGCGCCCGCGCGAGGGCCGTGGGTTTGGCCGCGAGGGCGCAAGGTCGTGGTTCGGCTGCCAGCTTGAGTTCGAACCAGAACACACTGCCCTCGCCGGGTGTGCATTCCACTCCAATGACGCCCCCCATCAATTCGACCAGCCGCTTGCATACCACTAGGCCGATGCCTGTGCCATCCTCGGTTTTCTCCGCTTGTCCCAGACGATTGAACGGCTGGAACAACTGCGCGAGATCCTCCGGAGTCAAGCCTTCGCCGGTGTCCTTGACACCGATGCGCAGGCGTCCCGCAGTGCCCGCGGCGCACTCCACGACGACTGCCCCGCCCGCCTTGTTGTATTTGACCGCGTTGGAAAGCAGGTTGATGAGGATCTGCTTCACCCGGGTCCGGTCGGCGATGACAAAGTGCGGAATTTCGAAGCGGGGAAAGACCATGCCGATGCCGCGCCGTTTCGCCTGCGGTTCTATCATGGCGTGGCATTCGTGCATGAGCGCGGCTAGCGATATCACTTCCGCCGACAGCGACACCTTCCCGGACTCGATCATCGCTAGATCGAGGATTTCGTTGATCAGTTCCAGCAGATACCACCCCGCCTTGAGAATCTGCTCGATGCTGCGTTTCTGGGAGGTCGTTGGCGGCGGCGAGCCCGATTCCATGAGTTGGGCAAACCCGAGGATCGCGCTCAGCGGAGTGCGCAGCTCATGGCTCATGCTGGAAAGGAAATCCGATTTCGCCCGGTTGGCTTTTGTCGCGACGGACATGGCCTCCCGGAGTTCCGATTCGACGCGCTTGCGCTCGGTGACGTCCACGATCATGTTGATGCCGCCGGTGACCCGCCCTTTGGCATCGCGCAGTGCCCTGGGGTAGACCTCCGCCCAGCGGCGCGTGCCGTCGGGCCGCTCGGCGATGACCTCTTGGCCACGGGCGTCGCAAGCTCCCTGGAGCGTTACGGCCATCGGGCATTCCGCGAGCGGCAGCGGCGTGCCGTCGGGGCGGAACAACTTCCAGGTTACACACCATTCATCCTTGCCCAGTTGCGGCGTCCTGCCCGCGGCCTCGACGGCGGCGCGGTTAAAGTACGTGAGCAAGCCTTGGGCGTCGGTCGTGTAGATCGCCGCGGGCAACGCGTCGATCAACTCGCGGGAGCGGCGCTCGCTCTCGCGCAGCGCTTCGGTGCGCTCGGTCACGCGCTGCTCCAGGGTTTCATTTAGTTCGCGCAGTTGCTCCTCGGCCCGGCGGCGCTCGCTCACTTCGGTGAGCAGGGCGCGGTTGGCCATCGCGCTCTCGCGATTCTTGCGGTGCAGCTCGGCGAAGACCGCGACCTTCGAGCGCAGGATGACTGCGTTCACCGGCTTGTAGAGGTAGTCCACCGCGCCGGTGCCGTAGCATGCGAGCACGTGCTGGTCTTCGTTGTTGTAGGCGGTGAGGAAGATGATGGGCACCCGGGCGGTTTTTTTGCGCTCCTTGATCATCTGAGCCAGCTCGAAGCCGCTCATGCCGGGCATGCGGATGTCCAGGATCAGGAGGGCGAACTCCAACTCGACCAGCGCGAGCAGCGCCTGGTCGGCGGTTTCGGCCCGGACCAGCCGGTAGCCGGGGTCGTCCAGGACGGTTTCGAGCACGCTGAGGTTTTTCGGCTCATCGTCCACGATCAGGATGTTGACGGGTCCGTCGTGAAAAGCGGACCTTTGAGCCACGGCAGCAGGGCGGCGCAAGGTTCGCAGGTCTGGCGCTGAGGCGGGGCCGGTGTTCTCGTTCATTGGGAAAGCCACACCCGCATCAGCGACAGGAGTTGGCCGGTATTCACCGGCTTGGCGATATAGGCGCTCGCGCCGGCGCCGAGGCACTTCTCGCGGTCGCCTTTCATGGCTTTCGCCGTGAGCGCGAGGATCGGGAGCGTGTGGAATTCGGCGCACTGGCGGATTTCGCGTATGGTCTCGTAGCCATCCATGTCGGGCATCATGATGTCCATGAGCACCATGCTCAGTTCGGGCGTGTGCTCGATGAGGTGGATGGCGCCCCGGCCATTGGTCGTACTGATCACCTCCATCTCTTGGTCCTCGAGCAGGCTGGTCAAGGCGAAGATGTTGCGCGCATCGTCATCGACCACGAGCACTTTGCGGCCGCGCAGGGCTTCGTTGGGGCGGGGGAGCCGCTCGAGCATGCGCGGCTTCTCCGCATGCACTTTCTCCAGCAGTTCGAAGCCGTTCATGCCGGGGGGGAAAATATCGGGCGAGATGGCCCGGGCCGCGAGCGCTTCGGCCGCGACCCCCTCGCGCACGAGGCTGGTGGCCGGCGTGGTCCTAGTGCCTTGGGGCCCGGAGTAGAGCAGCGGTAGGAATAAGGTGAAAGTGCTGCCCTGCCCGTAGACGCTCGCGAGTTTGATTTCGCCGCCAAGCAGCGCGGCCAGCTCGCGGCTGATGGCCAGCCCGAGGCCGGTGCCGCCGTATTTGCGGGCCGTGCCGGCGTCGGCCTGCTGGAAGGCCTCGAAGATGAGCCGTTGCTTTTCCGTCGCGACGCCGATGCCGGTGTCCTCGACAGCGAAGGCGACCACCTGCCGGGCGCCGCTGAGCACCGGGTGATCGAGGCTCCAGCCCCGCGTGGCGAAACTGACTTGAATCTGGACGTGGCCGTGGGTGGTGAACTTGACGGCGTTGGACAGGAGGTTCTGGAGGATCTGTTGGAGGCGCTTCGGGTCGCTCTCCATGAAGCGCGGCAAGTCCGCGGCGAATTTCACCAGCAGCGGCAGTTTCTTCGCCTGGGCCACGTGGCCGAAGTTGCGGGTGATGTTGTCGCGCAGCCCGGCGAAGGGGATTTCCTCGGCCAGGACGGTGACGGTGCCGGACTCGATCTTCGAGAGATCGAGAATGTCGTCGATGAGGTGGAGCAGGTCGGTGCCGGAGGAGTTTATGTGGCGGGAAAACTCGACCTGCTTGGCCGTGAGGTTGCCCGCGGTGTTGCCGGCGAGCTGCTGGCTGAAGATGAGAATGGAATTGAGCGGTGTGCGCAGCTCGTGGGACATGTTCGCCAAAAACTCGGATTTGTATTTCGAAGCGAGCGCCAGCTCCGTGGCTTTTTCCTCAAGCGCGTGGCGGGCCTGCTCGATCTCGGCGTTCTGCTCGGCGAGCCGGCCGGCCTTGATGCGCAGCACCTCGCTTGAGCTCAGGTCGCGCTCCGCCTGCGTGCGCTCGGCGATCAGCGAGAAGCGCTCGATGGCGTTCTCGATCGCGCGGGTCAGGCTCTCGGGTGTTGCCCAGCTCTTGCCGATGTAATCCTGCGCGCCGGCGCGCAGGAGATACGGACCAGCTTCGCGGTTCGAACCGGTGAGCACCACCACGGGGTACCGCGGAAATTCCGCGCCCGCGCGCAGGTCCGCCAGCACCTCGTACGCGTCCATGTCGGGCAGGTTGAAATCGAGCAGCACGCAATCCGGCGGGCTGCCGGTCGGCTCACGGCATGCGCGCACACCCGCCGAGCCGAGTTGCGTCTCCGTGAAGCGCAGGCGGCGCTCCGAGCCGTGCAACAGCATCCGCCGGATGTCCGCGCGGTCCTCGGGATTGTGTTCGATGATCAGGATGTGCCAGGGCGTGTTCAACGTCGGGCCGGACACTGGATTGCGATATTCACTGGCGTATAAGTACCTCCCGGATTAGCGGTGAATCATCGCGGACCCTTTGTTGGAAGTCTGTGCGGAAACGAACGTAAGCCGGCTACCTCATTCGGCCTGGTGCCTCAGATGCTCCTTGCGTTTCATGCCGAGGTATTCGCCGAGTTCCAATTCATGCAGCTGGCGAGGATAGCGTTCGATGGCCGCAAACCAATCGTGGAGACGTTTTTCGAGCTGCGCCTGCGGCGGCTCGGACAAGGCGGCGAGAAAGGCTTCGATGGCCAGATAATAGCGCATGGTATTGCGTTCCACCACGCCGCGCATTCCGCGGATGTAGAGGGGCTGGCCATCGGGTTGTGTGCCGGCATCGGTGAATCCCACCTTGTCTTTCCCGGTTGTTCCGAGGTAGACCTTCATCGCCATGCGTCCCACCAGACCATAGGCGTACGAATACGAGAGGTGGATGAAAGTCCGTCCGTTTTCCAAGGGGATGGCCTCGAGCACGATGCGGTAATTGCGCGTGGAGAGCGGTCCCTTGTCTGCGTTCAGCCTGACTTGCAGGTAGTTCGGAGCTTGGGCGGCGACACGATAATCGAAGGTGACCCGGTAGGCTTCATCTAAGGGTTGATCGTATTTTTTGCCGATGCTCACGTTTAGGACACTCCCTTCGCCGGACGTTGACGCGCGGCAGTACTTGGTGTTGAGGTGTAAAAGCAGAATGTCGCACCAATTGTCCGCGCTGCTCAAGGCCGTCCCCACCGCTGCAAAGGGGTGGCTTACCAGCGCGTATATGTCGCCCTTGACGCTACCCGGGGTCTCGCTGGAGTCCAGAAAGAGCGGCCTTTGGAATTGGTTATGAGTAAGCCGCTCCTGCAAGGCGACGTACTTGGCGTGTAGGGCTCCGGAGGAATTCGCCTCTGCAACCCCGGCACGAGAGATGCCAACGCCTGCGCACAGGAGGGCGAACGCCAACAAACTCGCCGGTGCTCGCACTTTCGTTCCCGGTCTTGCGCTTGCGGGGGTCATGAATGTCTGCCGGCATGGTGAAGGACGTTCCACAAAATGCCCTGCCTTTATCGTTACTTGTATCGATTAGAAACCTCTCCCCTAGGACGCTCTGTGCGTTGGCGCGCATA
Source organism: Burkholderiales bacterium (assembly GCA_046714645.1). Classification (GTDB taxonomy): domain Bacteria; phylum Pseudomonadota; class Gammaproteobacteria; order Burkholderiales; family SHXO01; genus SHXO01. The sequence continues at coordinate 4,797 of JBKKAO010000484.1, forward strand.
GACTTGACCCGCATCAATGGAAGTGACCTACCTTCTCCCCGCATGCGGGGAGAAGGGTAATGACACGGATTACGATCACGCTAATGCTCGCTCCACAAATTCCAGGCGATCCTGTCCCCATAGCAACTCATCTC
>JBKKAO010000485.1:0-6804 GCA_046714645.1 Burkholderiales bacterium
CGGAACTGGGACCGAGTACGGCGTATTGGAGCAAGACAGCGCCATCGCATATAGCTGACACGGGCCGCTTGGGTGTCCCCTGTTTACTGAACATCTGACCGACCGATGGACTTTTCTGCTGTTCGGCGACACCCGTTGCGCGGAACTCTGCACCGTTGCGCTCTCCGCGTTGGCAGGAATGCGCCAGCGCATCGCCAGAACCGAAGTCGTCAAAATCACCCAGGGCCTGTTCGTTTCCCTCGATCGGCGGCGTGATTCGCTGGAAAGGCTGCGCCGGTACCTGGCGCCTTTCGATCCGCACTTCATCGGCGCCAGCGGAAGCCGCGAGCACCTGGCGCGCTTGAGCGAGGATCTCACCCCGCTGCACGCGCATCCCGGCGCGCGAACACGCGCCGGTTCGCTGTGGTTGGTCGGGCCAGACCGTTACGTGCGCGGTGAGTTTCTCCCGCCTTACGATGTGCTGCAGCTGACGGCGAGATTCCTGAAGACGCGGATTGGTCGTTAGGTACACCGGGGGGTACGGACAGGGCCTCGATCATATTTGTGAAAAGCGGGTGCAGGGGATATCCTTGGGGCTGAACCGACCATGAACCCCCAGCATGAACGCTAACGAACTCAAAGCGGCGGCGGCCAAAGCAGCCATTGCCCAAGTGCCCGATGGCGCCATCGTGGGCGTTGGGGCCGGCTCGACCGTGAACTTCTTCATCGACGAGCTCATCAAGATCAAGGGGCGTATCGATGGAGCAGTATCAAGTTCCAAGGCGTCCACGGAGCGGCTCAAAGGGGGTGGCATTCACGTGTTTGACCTAAACAGCGCCCAGGATGTGCCGGTCTACGTGGACGGCGCGGACGAGGTGACCGAACATCTCCACATGCTCAAAGGCGGAGGCGGTGCGCTAACCGGTGAGAAGATCGTCGCGGCGGTGGCGCGCAAGTTCATCTGCGTGGCGGACGAATCGAAGTTGGTTTCCGTGCTGGGCAAGTTTCCGCTACCGGTGGAGGTGATCCCCATGGCGCGCAGCTACGTGGGACGAGAGATGGTGCGCTTGGGCGGACACCCGGCGCTTCGGACCGGCTTTACCTCGGATTACGGCAATCTCATCCTGGATGTGCATGGCTTGAGCATCCTCAATCCCGCCGAGTTGGAAGCAAAGATCAACCAAATCCCAGGTGTGGTGACCAACGGGTTGTTCGCACTGCGTCCGGCAGATCTCTTGCTTTTGGCCACGCCTCAAGGGGTGAGGACGTTAACGCGCTAGGGATCGTTCGCGACTTGCAACGTGAGCGTCACATTTTTCTCGTACACTCGGGGAGTTTCAGCCAAGCCCGGAAACCAAGGAGGGCTCACTAGATGAACCAGAGCGAACATATTTCCAAGCAATTCGACGCCGAACTCGAATCCCTGCGCTCGCGCGTGCTCCAGATGGGCGGGCTGGTGGAACAGCAAGTCGGCATGGCAGTGGATGCCCTTGTGAGCGGAAATCTTGATCAATGTTCCGTCGTCGTCGCCAACGACCACAAGGTCAACGGCATGGAAGTGGGCATCGACGAGGATTGCAGCCACATCATCGCCCGGCGCCAGCCCGCGGCGGGGGATCTGCGTCTCATTATGGCGGTGATCAAGACCATCACCGATCTGGAGCGCATCGGCGACGAAGCCGCCAAGATCGCCCGCATGGCCAAGCAAATCAATTCCGTGGACCGTGTGCAACACCCGCGTTTGGTGGAGATCCGCCGCATGTCCGCCATGGCGGTGGACATGCTGCGCAAGGCGCTCGATTCTTTTGCCCGCCTGGACGTGAGCGGTTCCGCCGAGGTCGTGCGCACCGATCAGCACGTGGACGATGAGTTCCGCGCCATTCTGCGCCAGCTCATCACCTTCATGATGGAGGATCCGCGCACCATCTCCGCCTCCATCGAGATTTTGTTCATCGCCAAGGCCCTAGAGCGCATCGGGGATCACGCCAAGAACATCTCCGAGTACGTGATCTACATGGTCAAGGGTAAGGATGTGCGCCACGTCACGCTCGAAGAAATAGAACGCGAGATCATGGCGTAGTACCCAGGGTCTTTCTCCGTAAGAAAGACTGCGATAGTGAATAGTCCGCACTCCACCCTGGCGGCGGTCGATCTGGGTTCCAACTCCTTCCGGCTACAGGTTGCCCGGGTCGAAGGCGATCAGATCTATCCGCTGGATTCTTTACGCGAACCCGTGCGGCTGGCCGCCGGCCTGACGCCCGAGAAGTTTCTGGATGAATCCGCCCAATCCCGGGCGCTCGAGTGCTTGAGCCGGTTCAGCCAAAGGCTTCGAGGATTCGCGCCGGCGGATGTACGCGCCGTTGGAACCAATACCTTTCGTGTCGCCAAGAATTCTCGTGAGTTCTTGCGCAAAGCCCAAACCGTCCTCGGGTTTCCCATCGACATCGTCGCGGGCCGCGAAGAAGCGCGCCTCATCTACCTTGGCGTCGCTCATAGCCTGCCCATCACTCAATCCAAGCGCTTGGTGGTGGATATCGGCGGCGGATCCACCGAGTTCATCATCGGCACCGCCATGAAACCGCAAAAGCTCGAAAGCCTTTACATGGGGTGCGTGAGCTACAGCGTGCGCTTCTTCGGCGACGGGAAGATCAGCAAAGCCAACCTAAAGCAGGCTGAGGTGGCGGCCCGCATGGAGTTGCAGACCATCACCAAGCAGTTCTCCGCCGGACACTGGAGCGAGGCCGTGGGGTCCTCGGGAACCGCGCGCACCCTTGGCGACGTGCTGCAAGCTCATGGCTGGAGCGATGGAGAGATTACCGGCGAGGGAATCGATAAACTGCGTGGCCTGCTCTTGAGAATGGGTAGCGTAGAGGGTTTGAACCTGCCCTCACTGCGCCCCGACCGCGCGCTGGTGCTGCCGGGCGGGCTGGCTATCATGTCGGCGGTGTTTTCCGAATTGGGCATCAAGCGCATGGCGATGGCCAGCGGCGCCATGCGCCAGGGCATTCTCTATGACATGCTCGGGCGCTTCCACCAACACGATATGCGCGACATGACGGTGGTGCGGTTCATGAAGCGCTACCACGCCGACATCAAACAAGCGCGCCGGGTCGAGATACTCGCGCTGGAACTGCTTAGACAATTCTTCGGCCATCTACACCTCGATCCGGATTACCCGCTGCATCTGTTGTCGTGGGCCGCTCGCTTGCACGAGATCGGACTGACGGTGGCGCACAACGGCTATCACAAACACTCTTCCTATGTGATCTCCTTCGCCGACATGCCCGGTTTTTCCAAGACCGAACAGACCCATCTCGCCATGCTCGTATTGGCCCATCGCGGCACCATGGAGAAAATGAAAGGCCGGATCTTGGACTCCCTGGATCTGGCCATGGTCATGGCCTTTCGCCTGTCCGTCCTGTTTCATCGCAGCAGGACCGACGTGCATCTACCCGCGCTGGAAGCGCATTGCGATGGAAAGCGATTCAGCATCGGACTCAATCCGGCGTGGCTCGCGGCCAATCCCCTCACCGCCGTAGCACTCAAGGAAGAAGTCAAGGAGTGGAAAAAGATCAGCGTCGCATTGGAAATCGAGGCGCTGAACGAGGTCACCAATGAGGCGGATGCGGCGATCGCGGGCTAGCGAATGTTCTGCCTTGCGATACAGGTGCGGATTCATCGCAAAGATGGCTTGGATGCCAAACAGTGTTCGGGGTGCTGATTTAGCGAGCGTTGCAAAGTTACGCGACAAGACAGTCGTGATAGTATGTCCTGCGGAATGAAGAATTGCCCATGAACGCCCCTTTGAGACTTGACTCCCTTTCCCCTCCGGTGAGCCGCTATCGGTTCTCGGTCGCCGATTACCATCGGCTTTCGGACGCAGGCATTTTGAACGAAGATTCTCGCGTCGAACTCATCGAAGGAGAACTCGTAAGTATGGCGCCCATTGGAAGTTTTCATCAGAGCGCTGTAGATCGCTTAACCATTATTCTCGCGCGGCAATCAGGAAACTTTATTCTGCGTGTGCAAGGGCCAATCTGTTTAGGGCAACACTCGGAGCCGGAGCCCGATTTTTCACTGCTTAAGGCCCGCCAGGATTTCTATCGGAAGGCTCATCCCACAGCCGAAGATGTTCTCCTGGTCATAGAAATTTCCGACTCCACGCTCGCATACGACCGCGAGGTGAAATTGCGTTTGTACGCCGAGCATGCCATACCAGAGACGTGGATATTCGACATAAATGGGCAGCAACTCGAGATCCACCGGCAACCGAGCAAGGATGGATATCGCCAGCTTCTTAAGCCAGAACGCGGCGCCTTTGTGTCGCCCTCTTTACTCCCCGGCATTCGCGTGGATTGGGCGGCAATCTTCGCGGATTGATCCCGGAGTCAGCAGTTGGGCGAGAGAAATTCCGTTCACTATTCGATCTTCGCCCCAGTTAATTTGACCAATTCAGCGAAGGCACGCTGCTCAGACTTGATCACTGCCGTGAATTGTTCCGGCGTACTTGCTATCACTGCCGCACCAGCGTCCGCGATGGCAATTTTGAGTTCTGGTCCAGTAATGATGCGCATGAGTTCTGCATAGAGCCGGTCCAAAATCGGTTTGGGCGTACCAATGGGCGCGGTGAACCCAGCCCATCCAGAAATTGCCAAACCCGCCAATCCGGCTTCCGTCGCGGAGGGCGTATTGGGAAATGGCGATAGTCTCTCAGTCCCGGTTGCCAGTAGCGGCACCAACTTGCCGGAGTCCACAAATCCTTTGCTCGTGGTGACCCAATTGAACATCATCGATGTATGCCCTGCGACCACATCGTTAAGGGCCATGGATGCGTCCTTATACGGGACGTGAACAATATCGATCCCGGCCAGGCGCTTGAGTTGCAATACCATGAGATGGGTAACCGTGCCGTTTCCAAAGGATGCAGCCGTCACCTGACCCGGCTTAGATTTGGCCAGCGCAATGAGTTCCTGGATCGACCGCACACCTAAGCTAGGACTTGCAACCAGCACGGCCGGAGATTGCGCGAGACGCGTAATGGGCGCGAAGTCGCGCAATGTGACGTAGCTCAAGTTGGAATAGAACAAGGGGCCGATGACAAGCTCCGCCTGCGCCGTCAGGCCGATGGTGTAGCCATCCGGCGGGGCCTTCGCCAACAGCGCGGCGCCCAGCGTCCCGCCCGCGCCAGGTCTGTTATCCACCAAGACAGTTTGTCCTAGGGCCTGCGATAGCTTATCCGCAATGCGCCTTCCCCAGACATCGAGAATCGTCCCGGCAGCGTGACAGACGATGATCCTGATCGGCTTGGAAGGGTAGTTATCGGCGGGCCATGCGTTGGACAGACATAAGACAGGGGAGATTCCCAAACCGGTCAAAGCAATCACAAGCTCTCTTCGATTCATTTCAATCCTCCTTCGCTCCGGATAGTTTCACCAGTTTACGGCCTCTCCCATACTCCTCCCCGACGAATGCTGCGAACTCTTCCGGAGTCCCCTGTAAATCTTCCGAACCGCGCTGCTTCAACGCTTGCTGGAAAGCCGGGGTTGCGATTACCCTGGCGACTTCTTTATTCAGCCGCTCGATGATCGGTTGCGGAGTTCCCGCTGTCGCAAAAAGGCCGACCCATGCGTCAGTGGTGAAGCCCGGGATACCTTCCTCGATGAGGGTCGGCATATGCGGATAACGGGCGAGCCGTTTGTGGCTGGCGACCCCGAGCACCCGCAGCCTCCCGGCTTCGACATAGGCCATGGTCGGTACGATGAAATCGAGCGAGACATCGATCTCGCCCGCCAACAACGCCGTCGTCGCCGGTGCGGTTCCCTTGCAGGGGACGTGGGTAATGTCGATCCCGGTGATGCGCTTGAAATTCTCCATGCCCACGTGTTGCACGGACCCGATCCCCGACGAGCCATAATTTAGCGTACCGGGTTTCGCTCTCGCGCCCTGAAGAAACTCCTTGACGGTCTTGAAAGGCGAGTTGGCCGGAACGAAGAGAAAGGCCCAGGTTCGAAGAACAGGCGCCACGGGCACCAAATCCTTGAGCACATCATACGAGAGCTTGTCGAACATGTGGGGATTGGTGCCCACGATGCCGCTGTGCCCGAGCAGCAGGGTGTATCCGTTGGCTGGGGCTTTCGCGACAAAATCAGCGCCGATGTTGCCCGCCGCGCCCGGTCTTGCATCCACAATCACCGGCTGCTTCAATGCTTCGGTAAGCGGGGCCGCGAGCAAGCGTGCGGTGTAATCGCTGCCTCCGCCGGCTGCCGCCGGCACGATGATCTTGATGGGCCTGCTAGGATATTCCTCCGCGTTACCGGATGACGGCATTCCGCTCAGCACGGCAATGAGCGAAAGGATAATTCGGCGTGTGTTCATTCCATCCTCCATGAAACGCTACGGCAGCTTCACTCCAAAGTTGCCCCCGAGATCTTGATGAGTTGCGCGCCGTGCTCGTACTCCTTCTGTACGAAGGCGGTGAACTCTTCAGGTGAACCTTTCAGTTCTATCGCGCCGGCGTTGGCGATGGTTTGCTGAATGTCCGGGCCGGCACGTACTCGCGCGACTTCCGCGTTGAGCTTCTCGACGATTTGCCTCGGCGTTCCGGTGGGAGCGAAAACGCCGGCCCACCCGGTCACTTCCAGCCCGGGGACTCCTTGCTCCGCGATGGTGGGTATTTCAGGCACCACGGGATTGCGTGCCAGGGAAGTGATTCCGAGGGCCTTGAGCTTTCCCGCCTTCACCTGGGCCATGACCGGCGTGTAGAAATCGAAGGCGGCGTCGATCTCGCCCACGATCAAGGCCGTAACGATACTCGGTGTGCCTCCC
>JBKKAO010000486.1:0-12112 GCA_046714645.1 Burkholderiales bacterium
GTCGCAGGTCCTTAAGCGCCATCGCGCGAATGTCCGAACCATCCACACGGATAACGCCGGAAGTTGGATCGTAGAAGCGCAGCAACAACTGAAATACCGTGCTTTTTCCCGCACCACTCGATCCGACGAGTGCAACGGTTTCTCCGGGCCGAACGCTCAGCTTAAGGCCGCGAATCGCCGCTGTCTCGGGCCGCGAGGGATAGTGGAAAGTGACGGACTCAAACTCGATCGCACTGCCCGCTCCCGGCATGGGCACCGTCATCGGAACGCAAGGAGACGCGATGGAGGAACGCGTGCCCAACAACTCCATCAGCCGCTCCGTCGCGCCGGCGGCGCGCAGCAAGTCCCCATACACTTCGCCTAAGACCGCGCAAGCACTGGCCAGAATAATCACGTAGACCACCGTCTGCCCCAATTGCCCGGCCGTCATCTCCCCGCGCATGACCGCTTGCGTACCCTGGTACAGCCCCCACAGTAGTGCGCCGGTGGTGGCAATGATGATGAAGGCGATGAGCGCGGAGCGCGTTTTGGTTCTGCGCACCGCGGTCTGGAATGCGGCGTGGGTGGATGCATCGAATCGCGCTGACTCCCGCGCCTCGGCGCTATAGCTCTGCACCACCAAAATGGCATTCAACACCTCCGCAGCGATGGCACTTGAGTCCGCCACGCGGTCTTGACTCGCGCGCGACAACCTTCGAATCCTGCGTCCAATCCACACGCTTGGTAAAACGATCAAACCCAATATCCCCAGCACGGCAACCATCACATAGGGATGGGTCCACACCAGTATGGCAAGGGCTCCGGCCCCCATCACGGCATTGCGCAAGCCCATGGAGAGTGACGAGCCGACCACTGTTTGGACCAAGGTGGTATCCGCGGTCAGGCGCGAAAGCACCTCCCCGGTTTGCGTCGTTTCAAAGAAGGCCGGGCTTTGCCGAATGACGTGCGCGTACACCGCGTTGCGCACATCGGCCGTCACGCGTTCGCCCAACCAACTCACCATGTAGAAGCGCGCCGCGCTAAATACACCGAGCGCCACCGCAACGGCAAACAGCACGAGAAAGTGCGCTCGCAACGCCATGACTTGTTCCCCCTTATCCGGCGCGGTGAAACCGCCATCGATCAAACTACGCAGCGCGAGTGGGAACAGCAGGGTCGCACCCGCGGCAAGCGCCAGAAAGGCCAATGCCAGCGCGATGCGGCTTCGATAGGGGCGGAGAAAGGGAATCAGTCCGCTGAGGGACTTGGGCGATTTTGCGAGGGCCGGGGACGATTGGCTCATGTGAGGCGCTCGTGGCGCAGATCGGGTTCGAGTAGTTGTCTTCATAACGGTATCGAATCGCGGTCCTGGCGCTACGGCCCGGGCAAGAGGGTGGACAAGGTGCTAGTCTCTCACCAAAGGAGGCGCGCCATGCGTTATCGTCTACTGGGCCGGACGGGCCTTTACGTTTCGGAAGTTTGTCTGGGAGCGATGACCTACGGCGGAAAAGGCCGCTGGGAAGTCGTCGGCACCTAGGGATTGCCCGAAGTGCAAGCTCAGATCAAGTAAGCCTTCGATGCGGGCGTCAATTTCATCATACCGCCAATGTGTGGTCCTTCTTATGATTACCATCTCTTTATCAATGAACGTCCGGATCCGCGGGTCTCCTGATTAACTGCTAGGCCTTTGTGGGGGAAATGGTGACGACAGAAAAGGGTAAGCTCGAGACGTTTGGGGCAGTCACGAAAGATGTTGTCTCGGCACTTCGAGACGGCGTACTTTTCATCTTGTTCTTGCTCCTGATCTTTGTGCCAGCTACGATAAAGGACCGGCTCGTATCGGCCGGATTTACTAAGGGCTCTATTGGCGGTTTCGAATGGGAGGCGCAAATAAAGTCAGCGGCAGAACAGACCAAGACTGTTGGCAATACAGTTGGCCAAGCTACCGAAAACTACAGCAGGCTAATTGAACGCCTTAGCGAACTGGAGAAAAAGGTAACCGATCCCACCGTAAAGGCAGAGGTAAAAAATCTCGGGGAGGTTGCCGAAACGTCGCGCGCCGAGCTGACGACGGCAGATCGCACATTGAAGCGTAGCCTTGCAACACAACAACAGGTGGTTGCTGAGATCGCTTCTTCGTCGGTTGCCGATTCTGGATGGATGTTCCTTGGAAGAGTAAATGAAGATAAGTCGGCTTGGTCTGTAAGTTCTCCGCAAACCATAAGCCCAACGCCCGCCCCGCTATTGCGCGGTGCAAAGCTAACGGTGCGGGACGATGCATATTTGCGTGCGGACGGCCCATCGAACGCACGTGCATCGGCTGCAATACTGGGAGTGGCCAAAGTAGGGGAGACCTTACAGGTTGATGAGGTTAACTACTCCCATGCAAAAGGCGGAGGGTGGTTTGTGTGGGCGAAAGTGCGTCGCAGCTAAGCCAGATGGCGCTTAAGGCGGCGCTCAAGCGGACACCCTGCCGGTTAATCCGACGCCCCAAAATCCCGCCGCCGCCCACGGATTTCTAACTGAACGCCCGCCGGATCTACTTCTTCTCCGCCGCGTCCAATTCGGCAAACGTCTCGCGCGCAACGCGGAACGCGTCCACGCCCGCCGGTACGCCGCAATAGATCGCGACCTGTAGCAGGATCTCGCGGATCTCGGTCTTTGATACGCCGTTTCGCAGCGCGCCGCCTAAGTGCATCTTCAGTTCGTGCGGGCGGTTGAGCGCGCACAGCATCGCGACGTTCAGCATGCTGCGAGTCTTCTTCGGGAGTTCGTCCCGCCCCCACACCGCGCCCCAGCAGTATTCGGTGACCAATCTCTGCATGGGCATGTTGAAATCGTCGGCCGATGCGATGGACTTCTCCACGAACTCCGCGCCGAGCACGGATTTGCGGATTTCGAGACCGCACTTGAATAGTTCGTCGTTCATTGAGTTCTCCTTTAAGAATGATGAAGACCTTCCGGTCGCTTTGGAACCTGAGGATACATTTGACCACGAAGGGCTCGAGGGAACACGAAGCAGCCGGGGGCAGCCTGCCGTGCCTGAAGTTTTCCGGCGTGCGCTATATGACATTGAATCCGGTAACGTGGCCATGCAAAGGTCGCTGGCCGATGCCGCAGCTACTCGCGACGATCAAACTCGGCGAGCGCGGCTTGAACCATTGCGAAACTGATCCTCTCTTGCTCCAGGCGTAACGCCGGTCCAATGCGATTGCGGCGCAAATCGTCGTACAACGCGGCTTCATCGGGATAGAGGCGCGTGAGTTCGCGCTGGACCGGCGTGTCTTCTTGCACCCACAGGGATCGATGGGCCATCAAGGTGTCCCGGTCCATCAACAGCGAAAGAGCCTGGGGAAAGGGGCTGCGCAACTGGTCGAGGATCGCAAACCCGTGGGTATCGATGTCTCCCCAGTAGAAAATCGCCTTGTCACCGAGCCAGGTTGCTTGCGCAAGCGCCTCGAACCCATAGCCCGCACCGAAGATCACCATGGCGTTAGAAACCATGGGAAACGCCAGGAAGTTTATTTCGTTCTCGGTGATGAATACCCGGCTGACGGGAAGCGTGAGACGGGCAAACTCATGGCCGGGCACGGTGAGATCGGACAAGCCCTGTAGCGCTTTCTGCCCGCCGAGCAGACGAAAACGGATCAGCACCGGCTTCGGCCGGAAGCCATAGCGTTGCTCGAAACCACTTTCGCCACGGGCGATGCTGGTATCGACCGCCTCCGACAGCAGTATTTGGTCAAGGAGTTCGCAGAGCAAGGATCGGTGCCGTTCGATGAATTTGGAGTGGACACCGGGGACCTCGATCTGCCGCAAATACACGTTCGGGCGCGGATGATCGGCGATCCAGCGAAGGATTCCCAGTAGCCCCAGCCAGTCCTCAGCGTGCTCGAGCACACGCAAGGGCCTGCGCGCGAGCCAGTCATGCAATGGTGGGAAGGCTTGCGTGATCGTGCGGACGAGTTCGTGGAATCGGGCTGCCTCGCGCCGCTTACCGATAAGCGCGAGCGCGTCTTCCTCGGTCTCGAGCAAAGCTGCCATGGGAAGAGCGTTGCGCCCAAGTTGCCGGTGATTGATCTCCCGGAATTCCAGCCGGTAGCCCAGGCCTCCCTCGATCTTGGCGCCATCGGTGAGCCGCTTGATCCATTGGCGCACGGCATCGTATTGTGCAGCCAAGGTCTCTGCCCCAGCCGGTCCTCTCAAAGGGATGCGCCAGGGATAGAGGGCGTCGCCAGTGAGTGGAGCGGCCAACAAACGTCCGCGCTCCCATTCGCGCGCTACACGGTTCTTAATGTCAGCCGGCGTAGTCCAGTCATTCACGCCCGCCGCGCCTCCCGTTCCGCACGGTATTCGGAGATGGTTAGGTTGCGCACACGCGACTCCCGTCCTTCCTCGCTATGCACGAAGCCCACGCTGGCAACGTAAGGTTCGATGATGTGGATCTTCTGCAAGGGCGTGACGATCAGCAATTGCAAGTTCAGCCGCTTGAAGAGTTCGAGACCGAAGCGCGCGGATTCATCGGAGCCGCGCCCGAAGGCCTCGTCGATGACCACGAAGCGAAAGGTGCGCGAACGCACCGCGCCCCACTCCAAGCCGAACTGATAAGCCAGGCTTGCGGCCAGCACCGTATAGGCCAACTTTTCCTTCTGACCACCGGATTTTCCACCCGAGTCCGTGTAGTGCTCATGCTCGCTGCGGTCCTCGCGCCAGCGCTCCGAGGCGGAGAACACGAACCAGTTGCGCACATCGGTCACCTTGCGCGTCCAGCGCCGGTCCAGATCGGTCTGCCCTTCGCGGCCGCGGAAGCGCTCGATGATGCCTTTGACTTGCAGAAACTTCGCCTCGGAGTATTGAACATCCTCGGAGCCGGTCAGGGTTCCCTCGGTGCAGGCCCGCAGTTCGGTCTGGAAATCGCGGATATCGGCATCCGGGCAGGACTCCGCTTCCAGTTCGATGTAACGGCTGGGGTTGTAATCGATCTGCACCAGCGAGTGGTTGATGCGCTCGATGCGCTCCTTGATGGTTTGGCGCTCGCGCGCCAGTTGCGATTGGAAATTGGCCACTTCGCGGATGGTGTTCTCGTTCAGAAGCTCCTTGAAGCGCGCCTCGAAGCGCGGCAGATCGTCGGCGCGCAACTGAGTAAGCATGCCGCCATATTCATTCGCCGCATCGACGGAGACATCCACCTCCTGGGTCTCCAAGGGGTAGGCCGTGCAATAGGCGCGCATGGCATCGATGATCTTGTCCCGCAGCCGTTTGATGCGGCTGTCCTCGGCGTCGATTTTGGCTTGGAGCCAGTCGCGCATGTCGTGCTCGCGGTTATCGCAGGATTCGACGCTCAGCGCTTGTTCGCCCAAGGCTTCGGCCCGCCACGCCGCCAACTGGGGAAAGCGCGATCGGCGCACAGCCTCCTCGAGACTGGCTAGGCTGGCCTGACACTCAGTCAACTGGCGTGTGGCCTGCTCCTGCTTTTCCTGGTTGCGTGCGAGCTCGTGGTTGCGCGCCATGAGATCGTTTTCCGTGTGCTGAAGTTTTTCTTCCAGCACCACCAACTGCCCTGCCAGGGTTTTCAGCACATCGGAGGCCGCCTCCAAGGCCTTTTTCTCGGCCTCCAAGGTGGCGATTTCAGCCGCCAGCGGCTGCCAATCCAATTCCGTGAAGTCACGGAAATCGCCAATGCGTGCCAGGCGAATGATCTGGTCTTTTACCCGCACCTGTTCCCCCTGGGCCTCGGTGATGCGCGCGGCAGCCGCTTGCATCTGTGTCTGAAGCGCGCCGGCGCGCTTTTCCAGCGCGGCGATCTTGCCCTCGTTGCTCCAACCCAGCACATAACGGCTGCGATCATCCAGCCGGTGGCGGTCGTCCTTCTCGTGGCGTTCACCGCCGGCCTTGGTCTGGCCGGCACGGGTGACGGCCTGTCGCTCCCGGCGGAACTGATCTAGGGTCTCGCAGCACACATAATCGAAACGGCGGGCGAGTTCCTGCTCGACCCACGCATAGAAGGGCGAATCGGGCTTGATCGAAAGTTTTCGCACCAAGGAATCCGCATTGAGGTTAGGCGCATGGGCGGGAGTGCTCTCGCGCACCCGGAAATACACCAGCCGCCCCTTGAGATGGGTACGATCCACCCAGTCGGCGACGCGCGCGTAGTAACGCTCCGGCACCAGCAGCGATAGGCCGAAGTTGTGCAGCAAGCGCTCGGCCGCGCCTTCCCAGGCTTTCTCATCCGGGCGCACCTGGATCAACTCGCCGGCGAAGGAGAATTCACTCTCGTCCAGGCCGAGTGCCGCGCACAAGGCGCGCCGCATGGCGACCTGCGCCTCATCGATATTGCTGCGGCGAGCTCGCAGACCCGCCAATTCGCCGGCAAGCGCATCGTATTCGCGCTTGCCCGTCGCCAGATCCACTCCCGCCTCGTTCTGCCGGTTTTGCAGGTGCGCTTCTTTCGCCTGCGTGGCGCCGGCCAAGGTCTCGCAAACACCGCGATTGTTGATGAATCGTTCCGGCCCGGTGGCGGGGAGCAGCCCCAGCGCCCGCGCCAGCTCGGCATAGCGCTCGGCACGGTCGAGACGCCGGCGCCTGTCCTCTTCCTTGGCGGCGATCTCGGTGCCGATCCAGGCGATGCGGTTGCCGCCATGCTCGGCGATATCGCGTTTGAGCTGGTCACGCTCTCCCCCCTGCGCTCGCCGCGCCTCATCGAGCATCTTGATACGCGCGCCAACACGCTGGTGCTCGGCATCCAGGGAGGACAAGCGCTTGCCCAATAGTTCCGCCTTGAGTCCGGCGAAAAAAGCCTTGAGCGCATCGCGCCCCGCGCGCAGATCTTCCACTTGAACGGACAACTCGGCGAATCGCCCGCAATCCGCCACCAGGGGTTCCAGCCGGGCCACCTGATCCTTGGCCTTCTTCACGGCTTCGTGGGCGCGGTTGAGATCGTCGAAATGATGGATCAGCGCGCCGATGCGTGTTTCCACCTCGAAGGCTTCCAGCATGTGACTGCGTACGAAATCCGTCAGATTGCCCACGGACTTCATGGAAACGGTCTGATGGAATAGCTCCAGCGCCTGGTCGTTTTCGATGCCGAAGCGGCGGCGGAACCACGCGCCATAGGGTGGAAAGCTGTCGAAGAGTTCAACGCCAGGCATCGCGCGCAGCCGCCGGCGCAGGTCGTTAATATCGGAGCCGAAGCCGGCGAAATCCTGCGCGATGGAGAGCGCTCGGTCCGAAGTCACGAAAAGCCGCGCGGGCGGGCCTTGCGGGTCTTTAAGCCAGAACACCTGAGCCAGCGTCACGGTCTGATCGAACCCCGTATTGCTGAAGACTCCCACGATGACGCAGTAGGTGTTGTGGTCGCGTAAGGCCACCGGTTTCGCGGCCAGCCCCGTTTCACTGCGCTCCGACTTGTAGTGCCCCAGCACATAGGAGCGCAGGGTGCGTTCCCTTAACTCCGCGCCGGCGGCCTTGTTGTAAGCGATTCGCTGGGGCGGCACCAGCAGCGTCGTCACCGCATCCACCAGAGTGGATTTTCCAGAGCCGATGTCGCCGGTCAACAAAGCGTTGTTGCCATCCAGCGAAAGCGTCCAGACCCGCTTGTCGAAGGTGCCCCAGTTGTAGACTTCCAGCCGGTGCAGCCGAAACCCCGCTTGCTCGTCAACTCCCGCGAAATCCAGTTGGCCAGCTTCCATCATGGCATGGCCTCGGGCTCGCCTCCGCTTCCTTGTGCACGATAGGCCGCAAGCCTCTGATCGAACTCTGCCAGCCATTGAGTATCGACGAAGGCCTTGAGGATCCGCCGCACCTCGATCATCGGTTGCTGGGCATCGCTCTGGGGTTTCAAGCGGCGCACGAATCCCAGTTCCACGATCTTGTTGATGTGAGTGTCCACCTGGTCCATTAGGCGGGCCTCGTTGCTAGCGCTCGGCAGAAAGACGCGGATCAGTTCGACGACCTCGTCGCGGGAAAGGATCAAGCGCGTGTCGCCGCCGCCGGCATCGAACTCCGCCAACTTCTTGCGCAGCAAGGCGAGCAGCAGACTTACCGGGAAGGACAAGGCCCGGCGATGCACCAGTCTGGGCAATTCCGGCTCGCCTTCCGCGACGGGGCGGGTACGCAAGAACGCATAGCCCTCCGCCTCGTCGAGGATTAACTCCAAACCAAGCGGCGCCACATAATCGCGCACGCGGATTTGCAGGGCTAGCAGGTCCTGCCACGCAAGTGTATCGCCTTCCTGGTACAAGACGCCCTTCATCAGCCCGATCAATACGCGCGATAGCGCCGTGCCTTTGGCGCCGTCCGCGTTATCCGCTTCAGCATCCATCGGGCTCATCCCACGAATATCACGCGCGGCAAGCTGGCCTGCCGCCATTTGCCCTGCGTATCTAGCCAGGCTACCGATTGAGGATATTGCTCATCGAACATCGCTTTGCCGTCCTCGCTCGCCAGGGCCAGATAGGCGACCAGTTCGGCCAGCCCCTGCTCCATCGGATGCATGTCCACGAGTTCACTCAAGGTGACCTGCGATTTCATTTGAAGAGCATGGCGAATCCAGCCAGCGAGACGGGCCTTGTCCACCACTACTTGACCGTATAACGCGTCCGTGGCCACATCCGCCCCGCCTTCCAACAGAATCTGCTCGCCGATTATCGGACGGATGGGGGGCGAATACAGCGGGCGTTCCATGGGCAGCTCGATGCTGGGCGAGGCTTCATCGAGTTCCATGAAATCGCCCCTTGGCTGTGCCTCACGCACCGCCAGCGCCTTCGCTTCGATCCCGTGCAACACCTCCATGATGCGGCGGTTCTCCAACCACGCCTGATCGTCCAGAAATCGGCGCAATTGCATGGACAGCAGGGCCACCGTGCGCTGCGTGTGCTCGCCGGCCTCCAGCCAATCGTAGTGCACGCGCCGCAAGCGGCCATCGGGTGCCAGAGATTGCACCGCCGCCAAGCCAAACACCAACGCCAGCAATGCGGACAATTCCTCCTGACGCGCGGGCGACATCAGAAAATCCCAGAAGGCCCGAAAGCTTCGCCCCTGATCGGAATCGGCAATGACATCGCGTTCGCCGAAAATGGTTTGCAGCAGCGCACCCTTGCCGCCTTCCCAGAGGGCGATGCGTTCGCGCACGCTGCGATCGAGGATGTGAAAGTTCTGCTCCACTTCGCGAAAATCCGAGAGCAGTTCGCGCGCCGTCGCCGCCACCTGCTGGAAGCGGTCCTTCAGCGCCGTCTCGTCGAGCAAGGCGATGTTACCCTCGCGCACCTGCATGATTTCGGCATCGATCTCGGCACGGCGTTTTTCGAGTTCGCGAATGCGAGCCTCGGGGTCGGCCTCGCTGCCCTCCACCATCTGTCGCAGAAGCTCGAACACCGTCATCAGCCGCGATTCGGTGCCGACGAAGGACCGCTGGCTTAGACTGTCCAGCCAAGCCAGAGCCTTTTCCGTCGCGGGCGTCAGATCGAAATGGGCTTCATCGGAACCCGGCGGATAGAACTTGCGCAGCCAGCCCTTGTTGTTGGCCGCCCAGTCGTCCAGATACTGGGCGGCGGAACGCGGGAAGGCCCCATCGCCCAGGGACTGCCGTAGGGTGTAGAGCACGTCCTCCAGCTTCTCCACCAGATCGGCCTCGCCCATCACGCGCACATTGGGCACCACGAACACTTGGTGCAGGAAGCTCGCCACCAGCGGCGCCGAATCGGCCAGGAGCAACCGCCAGGCGGGGTGGTTGCGGCGCAGGGCATCGAGGGTCGAGTAGTCGAGGGTCACGGCACCTTGCCGGTCCTATGTTTCGGGGGAGGATCTGTGTCCTCATGAGAGATGATCATGCTGCTATTCTTGCCCAAGATCGGGTTGTTCACAATGATCGAGAACTCCACCGACGCATGGCCGTGGCCGGCCGCCAAGCAAGAGCCCGCGCCGGCTCTGATCTACTTCTTGTCCGCCGCCTCCAGTTCGGCGAACGCCTCGCGGGCAACGCGGAATGCGTCCACCCCGCCGGCACGCCGCAGTAGATCGCGACGCCGTTCAGCGCTTCGGCTCGGCAGCCTCGCGCCTGATCGCATCCTCCAGGAGCTTGGCGGGATCTGTCTCGCCCTCGGGTGCGCCCTCCACCGGCGGCATCTCGATTTGGACCTTGTCGATATCGATCACCTCCTCCTTCAAGAGCCAGTAGCTCACCAGGCCCGGCCAGGCAATGACGATGGCGACCATGACGAGCATCAGCCCCACCCAGGGGATGGCGCCCAGATAGATGTCGTTGCTCTTGATCTCCTTCGGCGCGATGCCGCGCAGGTAAAACAGCGCGAAGCCGAACGGCGGGTGCATGAACGAGGTCTGCATGTTCACGCACAGCAGCACGCCGAACCAGATGAGGTCGATTCCGAGCTTCGCTGCCACCGGCGCGAGCAACGGGACGATGATGAACGCGATCTCGAAGAAGTCGAGGAAAAACGCGAGGAAGAAGACGAACAAATTGACGACGATGAGAAATCCAACTTGTCCGCCCGGCAGGTCCGCGAGCATGTGCTCGATCCACAAGCCCCCATCGACCCCTTGGAACACGAGCGTGAACACGGTCGAGCCGATCAGGATGAAGATCACCATCGCGGTGATCCGCGCGGTCGACTCCATGCCTTGCCAGACGAGCTTCCAGGTCAGCCGCCGGTGCATAGCGGCCAGCACTATGGCGCCGACTGCGCCCATCGCGCCGGCTTCGGTCGGCGTCGCCACACCCATGAAGATCGTGCCGAGCACGAGGAAGATGAGCGCGATCGACGGGATCATGCCCCACAGCACCCGGGAGATGAGCCTCCAGCCCATGGTTGTGCGCGCTTCCTTCGGCAGCGGCGGCACCCATTTCGGGCGAAATATCGCGATTGCGGCGGTGTATCCGATGAAGAGCAGGATCTGCACGATCGAGGGACCGATCGCTCCCTTGTACATGTCGCCCACGGACTTGCCTAGCTGGTCAGCCAGCACGATGAGCACGAGAGACGGCGGAATGAGCTGGGTGATCGTCCCGGAGGCAGCGATCACTCCGGTGGCGAACTTCATGTTATAGCCGTAGCGCATCATGATCGGCAGCGAGATCACCCCCATCGCAATCACCGAGGCAGCCACGGTGCCAGTAATGGCGCCGAGAATCGCCCCGACGATGATGACGGCGAAGGCGAGCCCGCCGGGAATACCACCGAAGAGCTGCCCGGTGCCCTCGAGCAGATCCTCGGCAAGGCCGCAACGCTCGAGAATCGCGCCCATGAAGGTGAAGAACGGGATCGCGAGCAGCAGGTCGTTGGACAGGATCCCGAAGATCCTGAGCGGAAGGTTCGTGAGGTACTGCGCCGGGAAAAAATCGAGCTGCACCGCCAGCGTGCCAAACATGCGCCCAAGTGCGGCGAGCGAGAACGCGACCGGGTAGCCCATGAGCATCACAACCACCAGCCCCGCGAACATGAGCGGGGCCATCATGTCGAGCGGGATCATTGCAGTGGCTTCTCGTAGTGGGTGTCCATATCGTACTGGCCGCGCAGATAGCCGATTCGCTTCACGATCTCCGCCAACCCCTGCAAGGCGAGGAGCGCCGCGCCGACCGGGATGGTGAGCTTCGCCGGCCAACGGATGAGGCCACCGGCGTTGCTGGACATCTCGCCGGTGACCAGCGAATCCCAGAACAGCGGCCACGACATCCACGCGATCAGGATCGCTGCCGGCATCAGGAAGAAAATCGTACCCAACAGGTCGATCCACGCGCAGGTGCGCGGCGCCAAGCGGACGTAGAGCACGTCCACGCGGACATGCTCGTTCATCTTGAGCGCGTAGGCGGCACCCAGCATGACAATACCGGCGAACATGTACCACTGCAGCTCGAGCCACGCGTTCGAGCTCATGCTAAATGCATAGCGGACCGACGCGTTCCCGGCACTCACGAGGACGGAGAGCAGCACGAACCAAGTGGCCACGAGACACACGCGCTGGTTGATCCGGTCCACGAGCCCGGCGAAGGCGAGCAGCGATTTCATGGTTCCCCCTTGGGCGCTGTGCGATTACTTCACGAGTAAGACCGGCACGCGGCTCTGTTGAACAACCTTCATCGCGACTGAGCCCAGCAGCAGGCTCGCGACCGAGCCCAGGC
>JBKKAO010000487.1:0-2508 GCA_046714645.1 Burkholderiales bacterium
TCGCCCGCGACACAGGCTTACCTACAGGCTCTCTATCCTTCGTTCCGCGCGCACCGCACCGATGCCTCCAAGGGTGAGCCGGCCGCGGGTCTCGATGATCCCCAGTTTCGCAACTTTGCCGACAGCATGTTGTTGTGGGACCGCGCCATGGCGGAGGCCATCGCGGGGCCTCTCCTGTCCAAACGTGCGGCGCTGGTCGTCGGGATCGTTGGCCGCGGGCATCTCGAGCACCGTCACGGCATCCCGCGGCAATTGGAGTCTCTAGGTATTGGTGATGTGGCGGTCTTGTTGCCCTGGGACAAGCGTTGCGAGCTACCCCGAAAGGCATTGCGGATGCAGTGTTCGGCATGGATGCCACGGCCATGCGCGCGGAGACGCCGCGCCTTGGCGTTGAGCTTGGCGTGTTGAACGGCCGCGTGCGAATTCAACAGGTCGTCGCGAACAGTATCGCGGCGCAGGCCGGGCTTCTCGCCGGAGACATTCTCGAGAACGCCGCGGGAACGGTCATCTCCAGCATGCAAGCGGTGATCTCCATCGTCAAACGCCAAGCGCCCGGCACCTGGTTACCCATCGTGGTCAGCCGGGACGACAAGCGTGTGGAGTTGGTCGCCAAGTTTCCGCCCAAACCATGAACCTGCGATGGCTTGCGGTGCTATCGCTTATGCTTACGTTGCCCCTACCCGCCTTCGCGGCTTTGCCCCATGTAGACCTTGAGGTGTCCTTGGATCCATCCGCTCGCCTGTTCGACGTCCGCGCGAAGCTGACGGTACCGGCGGCTGACAGGGATGTCGAATTCGTATTGGCCCGAGACGCTCGTATCGTGCAAGGGAAGCAGCCCATTGTGGTACCGGCCAGCGCGCGGACGAGGACGCTGAATCTTAGCTATCAGCTAAGTTTGTCACCTCTCAAGAACGCCGGTCATCGCGATACGCTGGGGGATCTGCCACCCACGGCCGATACGCGCGGGAGTTTTCTGCCGGCATCGAGCCTGTGGTATCCCTCGCCGAAGCAGGGCTCCTTCACCTATCGGGTGAAACTCAGTCTGGCTCCCGGCCAACGAGGTCTGGTCCCAGGGCGTCTCGTGAATGAAGTCATCTCCGGCGAGCGTTACCAAGCCGAGATCGTCTTCGAGGCCCCGGCCCAAGGTATCGATTTGATCGCCGGTCCCTATGTCATCGAGGAGAAATTTCTCGAGACCTCTCCTCGGATACGCCTACGAACCTACTTTCATGCGGAACTGAAAGATTTAGCAACGGACTACCTGAATTCCACCGCGCGCTATATCGAGCGCTACAGCCGGGAGATCGGCGCGTATCCCTATACAGAGTTCAGCGTCGTATCGAGCCCCACGCCCACGGGCTTCGGCATGCCGACCCTAACCTACTTAGGGATTGACGTGTTGCGCTTGCCCTTCATCCGGCACACGTCTCTGGGACATGAGGTGTTGCACAACTGGTGGGGCAACGCCGTGTACGCTGACTACGAATCGGGAAATTGGAGTGAAGGCCTCACCGCTTTCATGGCCGACTACGCCTACAAAGAAGAGGAAGGGCCCGGACCGGCTCGCGACATGCGGCTGGGGTGGCTACGCGATCTTTCCGCTTTACCGGGGGCGGGCACGCTGCGAGCCTTCCGCACGCGCACTCACGGTGCGTCGCAAATCATCGGTTACAGCAAGGCGTCCATGCTGTTCTACGTGCTGCGCGAACACATCGGGCGCGAGAAATTCCAAGAAGGCCTGCGCACGTTCTGGCAACGACACCGCTTTAAGACGGCCAGTTGGGAAGACCTACAGACCTGCTTCGAGGAAGCGTCCGGCCAGCCGTTGGCGCGCTTATTTACGCAATACCTTGACCGCGGCGATCTTCCGGCACCGCGCATCGCGAGCGCGACGACCGGCACCCCGGAAACCATTCGAGTCATCTTGCAACAGCCCTCACCTGCCTTCGAGTTGCGCGTGCCCCTCACGATTCATTCCAGCGAGGGCTCCACCACGCACTACGTGTCCATGACGCAAGCCGAGCAAACATTTACCGTTCCCTTCTCCGGCAAGGCCCATCGGGTGTCCTTGGACAGTGATCTCCAAATGCTGCGCCGCTTGGATGCCTCCGAACTGCCTGCTATTCTTCGGCAGGTCATGGTGGACACCCATGTTCAACTCGTGGTGCCCGATTCCGATGCGAGCATTCGCGAAATTGCGCACGAGCTCGCGGGCAAGATACTGGACCATGCACCGCTTTCGTCTGTGCAACCTAAGGCTTCCACGCTCGTCATCGGCACCCACGAGCAGGTCGCCCAGCTACTGGCTGAGCGCGGGCAAACTCGCCCCGAATCTCTTCCGCGTAAAGGCAGCGCTCAGGTGTGGGCAGCGAAGAGTCCGTCGGGGACCAGCATGCTATTCATCTCCGCCACCGATGCGGTCTCTCTGCAAGCGCTCCTGCGGCCGCTGCCTCACTACGGCGGCCAGAGCTACTTGATATTCGAAGGCAACAAGGTCATCGAGAAGGG
>JBKKAO010000488.1:0-6467 GCA_046714645.1 Burkholderiales bacterium
GCGCCACGTTCCAGCCGGCAAACCCGCTCTGGTAGGTCTGCACCACTTGGTCAACCTCAGCGTGGCTGGCCCGGCGCTTGGAGATCTGGCTCAGCCGCTTATCCAGCAGCCCGTCCAGTCCATCGGCCTCGTAGCGCTCCACATGACGCCGAAAACTGCGCTCGCATTGCCCCAGCAACATCGCCGCCTCGGCCTGCGTCAGCCGCCCCTTCGTCCATCCCTCGTAAGTCTCTTCGAATCTCATCTTCCGGTTTTCCTGTAGGTAACGAGTCCGGCTTATGGGGGCGTCTTGCATCCCTCCTCCACAAACCGGACAGATTACTTAATAAAAACCGGACAAATCATTTACTCCCGACACTCACGACCTCACCCTTGCGCACGCGATATGGAACGATGTAAGGAAGGCCTGAAATGACCAATTCTAATGGCTATCCACTTAGCTCCACCAATTCAAATGGAGCATGCTGGGTCCCACGTATCGGGCCACGGAGCTCGCGCCCGCGCCGCGCATTCCCCGCCCACGGTTCTTCGCGCTTGGCCCGCGCCAGACGGTGCGTATGACCATTAGCGGGCGCAGTTTCGAGCGTGGTCAGTGGTGGAGCTAAGTGGATAGCCCTTCCAATTCTCGCGTGCCCGCAACGCGTCCGGGTCTGCCGATCGCGGGTTGATCCGAGAGTGCGCCCAGTTGCCGAACTATTTCGTTTACGACTTCGAATGCCTTCGCCGGATTTTCCAAGGCGATAAATTCGGCGATATCGTCCAAGTCCGCCAGGGCTCGGCGTAGCCATTTAACCCGCATTCACGCCCCATTTCTTGAGCACTTTCTTCACTTCCGCGGGGGTCGCGAAGTCTCTTGCATCGGCTTCGGCCACCGCCTGCTGTATCTCGGCTATCTGCCATGCCTCCTCATCGAGGTAACGCCGGATCGCCTCGAGCGCGAGATAGGATTTGGTGCGTCCCGTGGCGCCCGCGAGCCGCTCGAGCGATTGCTTGGTATCGTCAGGAAGGCGAATGGTGAGCGTGGTGTCCATAGTGCAGTGTGTACAAAATAAGACGATGCACTCTAGCACCTTTCGCGGGGGTGATTAGGGTCATTCGGCGGATCTCGCTTCGCTTGTCCCCGAGACGAGTGCAGCCAGCGAAGTCCCTCGCATCTCAACATTGCACCGCGACCAAGGGCACCAGCATCTCGTCTTCTGTCGTCCCGCCATGTACGCCGATCAAGGTGTGGCGTTTTTCTCCCGGCAACCAATCCTTGATGGTATACCCCTCGTTCATCAGCAGCGTGTAGTCGCCGATTCTTGCCGACAGCTTTGCATGAGCTTCGCCTAGTCCGAAGTAGTGCTTGGCCACTAACTCGGCGCTGGGCACGGCCGTGCATGCATGCGCCAGTTCGTTGGCGATGTAGGTTTCGAATTGCTGGCGCTTGTCTGGCTTTACGTAGCAATAGGCCAGGCGTCGTTCGCCGCATAGAGGTTGTGCAAGACACTCTTCCAGATGCGTATGGGCTTCGACTTCGATTCGCTTGGCGGCCGGGGCGTCCACGAACCCATGGTCAGCGGTAAGTATGACCGTCACGCCCCGGCCAGATAGGCTGCGCAGCAAACGCTCGAAGCCATCGGCTAGACGCCTGAGCACATTGGCCGCGGACAGGCTGCCGGCGCCGTGCTCGTGGGCGGTGCTATCGAATCCCGGATAATAGGCATAGAGGAAGCGGCGTGACCCTTGCCCCCGTGTCAGGCGTTCGATGCCTTCGAAGAATTGAGTGAGGGAGCGGTAGGGCACCGTGGTGGCGCCCCGGGTATGAGCGCAGTTGAAATCCGAAAACGCGATACTGTCCGGCGACAGCGCGTAGCACTCGGCGTTTATCTGCTCGAAAAAGGCCGGGTAGCCGAAGATGCTCGCTGGATCGATGTCTAGTTGGCGAAGCGATGTCTCCGCGCCTCGGGTCTCGAAAGGCAAGATGGCGGCACTTTGTCCTATTTCCTGGAGGTACATATGCCAACCCGTCAACCCATGCTGCTGGGCTGGACATCCAGTGAGAAATGTCGTGACCGCCGTAGCCGTGGTGGAAGGAAAGACCGACGTGAGAGGGCCCAAGAGCCCTTGGCGGAGCCCGGAGGCGCCCGCCGCTTGTTGGAGATAGTGGTAGCCCAGTCCATCGATTACAACGAGCACCACATGGCCGCTGTGTTCGGGGCTCAGGGGGTCATAGGCCGCTAGCGCACCGTAGAGGGTAGGAGGTGAACCAAAGCCGGCGGCGATGGAACTCATCAGGTTGGCGATGCTTCCGCCAGCGTAATCAGGTAGAGTCATCTTTGGCGGGCGGGGTTAAGCCCCATTCATTAGGCAGCGACCGGATAGCGGAAGAGTGACGAGCGATGGTGATTGAGGAGTATTACGGACCCCTTCGGCGGCAGATGCTGCGGGACATCGCCGCGGACGTCAAGACGCTGAGCGCCAACGTTGGACGGGAGCGTTTGTCGGAGCGGGTGATGGAGGCCATGAGCAAGGTTCATCGCCACCACTTTGTGCCCATAGAGGTGCAAGCCTTCGCCTATGCCAATACGCCGCTGCCCATCGGCCATGGAAAGACCATCTCCCAACCTTTCATCGTCGCCCTGATGACCGACCTGCTGGATATCTCACCTGCCGACCGGGTGCTGGAGGTGGGTACCGGATTTGGATACCAAGCCGCAGTGCTAGCCGAACTCGCGGGCGGCGTTTACACCGTTGAGATTATCCAAGCACTACAAGCTCAAGCGAAAAAAACCTTGGCTGAGTTAGGCTACAAGAACATCGAGTTCCGGCTTGGAAACGGAGCCTATGGGTGGCCAGAAAAAGCCCCCTTCGACAAGATCATCCTGACCGCCGCACCGGAACTCATCCCACCGGCCTTGCTGGAACAACTCAAACCCAAGGGCAAGCTCGTACTGCCCGCTGGGCCACCGGAGAACCAGCAATTGATGCTGGTCGAGCGTGACGCTTCCTCGCGTTTGACGAGCCGGACTATTCTGCCTGTGCGGTTCTCGGAGCTGGAGGAGCGAGGCCCCTCGGGAGGCCACGCTTGAGTTCTCAGACACGGCGCAATAAGTTTTCCGCGGGTGTGGTGGTGGTGCGAAGCTTCGGCGATGGATGGCGGTATTTGTTGCTGCGGGTTTTCAAAAACTGGGATTTTCCTAAGGGGCGGGTGGAGGAAGGAGAATTGCCTCTGGAGGCTGCGCGCCGGGAAGTTGAAGAAGAGACCGGGCTCACGGCGCTGGATTTTCGCTGGGGCGAGCACTACGTGGACACCGAACCCTATAGCGGTGGGAAGATCGCGCGCTACTATCTTGCGGCGAGCGACGAGGGGGACGTGTGGCTGCCCATCAACCCCGAGTTGGGCCGTCCGGAGCATCACGAATTCAGGTGGTGCGGAATCGACACCGCGAGACGTTTGGTGCCCGAGCGCGTAGGACCTATTTTGGAATGGGCACGCAGCACCCTCCCGGGACGAACATGAGCACTGCCTAGGTTTGCTTGCGCGCGAGCACTAGCGTTGGCCAGGCTACGATCCCCAGGAGGTTCTTCGGTTCCACAAGAACCACGGTGGCGCTACGCAAGCGTCGCGCCGTAGGGGTCGCACCGGACTTGAGGTAGATTTGTAGCAAGTCGAGCAGGGATGGTTTGCCGGCGGAAGAAATGGAGCGTCCTTCTATCCAGACCTGGCGGCCGGTAAAGGTCTCGGGAGCGTGCATTTCGCGCCCGTGCCGCGATGGGCCGAAGTCAAGGCAACTGCGCCGCCCATGGGGGTAGGGGGCTCCAGGGTATTCGCTGTAGAAAGTGCAAAGCCGGAAATCGGAAAAACCAGAAAGACCGCTGCCATAATGATTCGCTGCCTCGCCCGTGAGAACGGTGAACAGCACGGCCGTACCGTAGCGCTCTTGCCATTCTGGGTGCCCCTCGAAGAATTCCTCGCGCTCGGCCCTTGCGAGCCGGGCCAGGCGGCCTAAATCCCGGCGAGTGATGGGATGAAGGGAAGGAGTATGCAGGGAAGACATGGTCCGCAGCTTGTTGTAAGTAGTTTTTCAGTCGCCACATGCGATGACGGGGAGACATGATTGCGAAGTGTAATGCTTAAGGGCATGGCCGGATTGGTCTTGATGCTAATCGCGACCGCCTGGCCCGAGGAAGGCCGAACGCAGACCTATCCGCGTAGCCCTATCAAGTTAATCGTCCCATTTCCGCCGGCAGGGGCCACGGATCAGCTTGCGCGCATTCTTGGCGAGAGGTTGTCGTCCCATCTTGGCCAACAAGTGGTGGTCGAAAACCGTCCCGGAGCGGGCGCCAACGTGGGGGCCGAAGTGGCCGCCCGCGCGCCGCGCGATGGCTACACCTTGCTCATCGCACCGACCTCTATCTACGCCATTGCAGCGACTTTGTATCCAAAGCTCAACTACGATGTGCTACGGGACTTCACTTTGATCTCGACCTTGATCAACGCGGCGCACCTGCTGGTGGTGCATGCAGCCCTGCCCGCGAGGACCTTGAGCGATCTGGTCAAGCTGGACAAGGCTCGTCCTCAAGGTCTAAATCTCGCATCGCAAGGCAATGGAACCGTCTCCCATCTGGAAGGGGAGATGCTGGCCAGAATGGCGAACCTGAACCTCGTGCATGTGCCCTACCGGGGAAGTTCACCGGCAGTTCAAGATCTCATTGGAGGGCAGGTGGATCTGATGTTCGACAGCATCGCCTCGGCCCTACCTCATATACGTTCCGGGAAGCTGCGTGCGCTAGCGGTGACCGGAAGCCGCCGTTCGCCTGTGCTGCCCGAAGTGATGACCATGGCCGAGGCGGGATTGCCGGGGTATGTCACGGAGTCTTGGCTCTCCTTGGCCGCGCCCAAGGGCACGCCCGAAGCGATCGTCGCCCGCTTGAGCGAGGCGGTTATCGCTGTACTCA
Source organism: Burkholderiales bacterium (assembly GCA_046714645.1). Classification (GTDB taxonomy): domain Bacteria; phylum Pseudomonadota; class Gammaproteobacteria; order Burkholderiales; family SHXO01; genus SHXO01. Next base: position 4,942 of record JBKKAO010000488.1, read on the forward strand.
AGGAGCCCGAGACGCTGCGCCGTCTATCGGAACTGGGACTCGAACCCCAGAGCAGTTCACCCGAGGAGTGCCGCCAGCGCTATGAAGCGGAAGTCGTGAAATGGCGTCCTCTGATTAAGACCTCCGGGGCGCGCGTCGACTGATACGCGCACGGAGTCACACTCTCCCTAAAACACGGTAGACACGGAGCAAGAAATGATAGGAGCGATGCAAGGTGTGAGGGTGTTGGATCTCACGCGGATCCTGGCGGGACCTTACGCGACCCAGGTTCTCGCCGATTTGGGCGCGGAAATCATCAAGGTTGAGCGTCCGGGGCGCGGCGATGACAGCCGGGCCTGGGGCCCGCCTTTTCAGAAAAACGCGCAAGGCCAAGATACCTCCGACAGCGTTTATTTCTTGTGCTGCAACCGGGGCAAGCGATCCATTACCACCGATCTGTCCCGGCCCGAAGGCCAGCAACTCATCAGGCAACTGAGTTTGAAATCCGATGTGCTGGTGGAAAATTACAAGGCCGGCGACCTCAAGCGCTACGGCTTGGACTACGCGAATTTGAGCCAGCACAATCCCCGGCTTATCTACTGCGCCATCACGGGGTTCGGACAGGACGGACCCTATGCCTCGCGTCCAGGCTATGACCCGGTCGCCCAGGCCATGGGAGGTTTGATGAGCGTGACAGGGGAGCGAGAGCGCGATCCACAACGAGTGGGCGTCGCGGTCACGGACAAGATAACCGCGCTCTATGCTGTGATCGCCATTCAAGCCGCGTTACGCTATCGCGATCTGACGGGGCAGGGCCAGCACATCGACTTAGCTCTGCTGGATGTGCAGGTCGCATCCATGATCAACGTCGCACAAACCTATCTCTCCACAGGCGCCGTGGGTGAGCGAAACGGTAACCCGCATCCCTCCGTGATGCCGTCTCAATCTTTTGCCTGCGAAGATGGCTTGGTAATGCTGGCGGCGGGCAACGATTCGCAGTTCGAGAAACTCTGTCGCGCCTTGGGGGCGCCGGACTTGGCCCAGGACGGCCGGTTTAGCACCAACGCCGCACGGCTACGGCATCGCGAGGAACTCACTACCTTGGTGGAAGGGATTACCCGGACGCGGCCTGCCAAATGGTGGGCGGATAAGCTCTCCGCGCAGGGCGTGCCTTGCGGCCCGGTGCAAAACATTGCCCAAGCGTTTTCGGATCCGCAAGTGCGCCATCGCGGCATGCGCGTTGAACTCCGTGGCGCTCGACCGGTACCGGTGGTCGCGAACCCGGTGCGCATGTCCGCCTCACCCGTGCGCTATGAACTGCCACCGCCCCGGCTGGGCGAGCATACGGAAGAGGTGTTGCAAGACATCTTGTCACTTCGCGCCGAAGAAATCGAAACGCTCAGGGCGGCCGGTGTGATTTGAATGGGGCGGGGCGCCTAGGGTCTGTTGACATATATTTCGTGGGCGCGAGGCGGGCATTGCGGGATGCAGTGCGAGGCGCACCGGCTCGGCCGGTTTGGACACCCGCCGTGACGGTGCAACAAAGC
>JBKKAO010000489.1:0-4220 GCA_046714645.1 Burkholderiales bacterium
ACCGGAGACCGTCCGATCACCGCGATGGCGACCCGCTGCGAGATATCGCGGGCTGGAATGTCCATCGAGCCGAGGAATGAGGTGCACATGGGGCACGGCCGCTCGCGTTCCGGGCCATACATCCAGAAATAGGTGACAAGCGTGTCGTGTTTGCCGAACAGGTCCGCCAGGCGGACCATCTTTCCGGCCTCGTCGTTGACCTCATAGTCACGCGCCTCACCGCCGGGAGGCAACGCGCGACGCTGGGCGGCGACGCGCTCGATGTGGCGCCTGAGCTCGATTTCCTCAGCCAACAGCGTCGTGCGCGCTTCGCGGTATGCGGCGCTATCGTTCGGGTAGGGCTTACTCGATGCGACTGCCAGCTCGGTGGCAGATTTCAGCGCGGTCATCTTGTGCTCCTCTTGCGTTGGTGCGTGTGAGTGGCAGATCCGTTCTGGAATCGCCTTGAACGGTTAACCGCAGCCGCGCCTGAATCTACCAGAGTGATAGCCATGGGTTGTACGTTTTCAACTCATTGAAAACGGGAAGAGCTCGATTACCAGTCGCTTTAACCGAAGCTCCAACGCGGCCTTGGTGCTACTGTCATACACCACCCCCGCAGAGCTATCTGTGCGATGCAGAACAGACGGCGAATCCTTCCGCAAATAAAATGCCGCAGGCCCGGCGAGTTGTGCTGACAACAAAGCAACCTCGCAGCGAGAGTCCGCGACGGTCCTGTGTTCGATGTCTTCAAAGGACGAACGATCAGTAGTTCATCGACAACCAACCAATTTCCGCCGCGCTGGCCGGCGGTGCGACAACTTGCGGAGCAGTCATGATCAAGAAAGCATGGGCAGTCTGGAAGGGCGGCATCAAGGACGGCGGCGGCACCATTTCTACCGAGACGGGGGTTCTCAAGGAGGCGCCTTATGGATTCAAGGCTCGCTTTGAGAATGGCAAGGGCACCAATCCGGAAGAGCTGATCGGCGCGGCGCACGCCGGCTGTTTCTCGATGGCGCTCTCGCTAATGCTCGGGGAGGCTGGGCTGACAGCGGAGAAAATCGAAACCCATGCCGACGTTACGCTCGAAAAGATCGGCACCAGCTACGAGATCACAGCGAGCCACCTTAGCGTGTCCGCAAGAATCCCAGGAGCGGACAACGCGAAGTTTCAGGAGATCGCGAACAAGGCCAAGACGGGGTGTCCGGTGTCGAAGCTGCTGAAGGCAAAGATCACGATGGACGCGAAGTTGGAGGCGTGAGCGGCACGCGCGGAGGCAGCCATGATTCAGATTCGCAAAGGCCAGGCACCCGTCCACCTTGCGCGTGCGGAGTTCAGCGTCCGAAGTCGTACTGAGCACGCGCCATGGATCGGATATGTTTCGGTGGCCGACGGACGTCCCTTCTCGGCGCGTTGCCTCCATTCGTTACCCTGAGCGCGAGATGACCGAGTTGAGCGAAGATCTGCTCGCCTATCACCACCGCAGCAAGCACCGCGTCAACCGGTACGCACCTGGCCCAACCGGGCTCGACTGGGCAAACCAGCCGGACCCGTTCCGGGTGTTTCAGGGCGCGGTGCAGCTCAAGCTGCAGCTGGCAGCGGATTCCCTGGCCACCCGCTACAACGAGTTGCGCCTCGGCAACCTGCCGCCCGTGCACCGATTCGACCTCGATCATCTGGCCACATTGTTCGAGCTTTCGCTCGGGCTGTCGGCGTGGAAATCCTACGGCGCCAACAAGTGGGCACTGCGCTGCAACCCTTCCAGCGGCAATCTGCATCCGACCGAGGGCTATCTGGTATGCCCGCGCCTTCCCGGCCTGTCCGCCGGGGTCTATCACTACCTGAGCCGGGACCATGTACTCGAACAACGCGCAGCGGTCGACGATCCGCAATGGACCGCGGCGTTTTCCGGCAACGGAGTTCTGATCGGCATCAGCTCGATTTACTGGCGCGAAGCGTGGAAATACGGCATGCGCGCGTGGCGATACTGCCAGCATGATTGTGGGCACGCCATCGCCGCGGTGAGCTACGCCGCGGCGGCCCTCGGCTGGCAGACCCGATTGGTCTTGTCTACCGCGGACGACGTCGTGGCGAACTTGCTGGGACTCGACCGCAGCGAGGATTTCGAGTCTGCCGAACGAGAAGCGCCGGATGCGCTGCTGTGGGTCGGCGATCCCGATGCACGCCCCGATCTCGTGCACCTGCTGGATCCTCTAAGCAAGGCGAGTTGGAGAGGACACGCCAACCGGTTGAGCCAAGACTATATGCGCTGGCCGGACATCGACTCGATTCATCGCGTCACGCACAAGTCTCTCACGCAGGAGCGCTCCGCACCGGCGCCGGTTGCGCTTCCGCGCCCTGCCCCTCCCGCCCTTGATTTGACCTTTGCCGAGATCGCGCGACAACGTCGCAGCGCCGTAGATTTCGACGGCACCACGCGTATCCCTGCCGTGGCGTTCTTCGCCATGCTCGAGTGCCTCATGATGCGCCGCGATGCGCCGCCCTGGAATGCGTTGCCGCATCCCGCGCTCGTGCATCCGGCATTGATGGTGCACCGCGTGGATGGCCTGGAGCCTGGGCTCTATATCTTCGTTCGAGATCCGGCCGCTCTCCCCGGCCTCAGGCAATCGATGCGGCCCGAATGGATCTGGCAGCAGACCGGACCGGATCATCTGCCGCTGCATCTACTGTTGCCTTACGATTTGCGCGACCACGCCAAGTTGATTTGCTGCCACCAGGATATCGGCGCAGATTCTTGTTTTGCGCTGGGGATGCTGGCGAAGTTCGAAGGCGCGTTGCAGGAACCGTGGCGTTACCGCCATCTCTTCTGGGAGTGCGGCATGCTCGGGCAGGTTCTCTACCTTGAAGCCGAGGCCGCCGGCGTACGCTCCACCGGGATCGGCTGTTTCTTCGATGACGAAATGCACGCGCTCCTTGGAATCAGCGACCATTCCTGGCAGAGCCTGTACCACTTCACCATGGGAGGCGCCATCGACGATACCCGTCTTTCGACATTGCCGCCGTACGAATTTCAACCGTGAAACGGAGCGCTGGCGCGTCCGCTGTCGATCATTGGCGAGCCCACCAGCGTTTTAGCGCCGCACGACACCGGTCAAAATCAGCTCGTCCGCAAAGCGATGATTGACGTCGCGGTGATGGACCTCATCCGCGCGGACCGCAACGATGACGTCGCGCAAACGCGCATCCGGCGCAAGCTTCCAATAGTCGATGGCGATCCGGGGCGCCGGTACGTTGGGGTGGGTGCCGTTGTCCACTTCGGCAAGATACTCCGTGTAGCTTTGGATCGCTTCTTCCTCGAAGTAACCCGCCACGCGATGCGCAGTCCTGGGCGACAACAGGTAGAGCAGAAAGAAGGAGTTGTAGAAGATACCCTGAGCCAGCAGAACTAGCAGGCGCTCGAACGCCGTAGGCCCCGCGATATGCATGAAGGTCATCAGGTGCATGCGTTCGTTCTCTGCTTCCTCCAGGAGCATATGGATCCAGCCGCGGTCACCTTCCATGCGACGCAGCGAACGCAGATGTTGCAAGGCGCCGCCGACCATCCCTGGGACGGCTGCAACCGTCTCCAGCACGACGGCGCGATGGCCGTATCGGCGGGCGAAGAAAGTGTCGGCGAAAAACCGCAGGCACCTGGTAAACGCATAGGCAAGGCCGTCGGAAAAACCTTTTGGCGTGTGGTGTCGTTCGAGCGGCGTCGTTAGAGGCATGCTCATGTGTCCGCCAAGGGGAAAGCGCCCGGAGGAAATCAACGTTAGATGGCTCCGCGCACTGCCGCAGGCGCCGGTCCGGGCGCAGGGCCCCTACACCCACCCCCCATCATCCACCTCTCATCGATGAAGTCCAGTACGGAGTCTGAATGTTGAGAACCCAAGAACCTGCACACCGTCCACCGACACCCTGCAAGATGCCGCGTTGATTCGTTACAGACGCGGGAGGGGTCATCACGATCGCCACGGTGACGATCTATTTGCACCGCGGTGCACGCCCATCATGCGCTCGAGCTGCACCCGGTGATAAGTCACTTCTTTCGCTTTTGGCTTTTGAACCGCCCCGGTTTTTCTGAAGACTGCCGGGTGTGAGTCAGGCCGCCGTCGGCAACTGAGTCGTTGGTCGAGTTCCGTCGACGGGATGTTGCCGATCGGCTCGAGGAGGCGACGATGGTTGAACCAGTCGACCCATTCCAGTGTGGCGTATTCCACGGCTTCAAGATTGCGCCAAGG
>JBKKAO010000490.1:0-3570 GCA_046714645.1 Burkholderiales bacterium
GATAGGAGGCGTGGTGCATCCGGGGCGAGCGGGCACGTGACTGCGAAGCCCTCCATCTACGAATCGGGTGCACTTTGTAAATCCGGCGCCTATGCCGCGAACGTTACGAGTCTTACCCCGGGAGATCTGCCCGTGGTTCGCGCTAGCGAGTATCCCCACGCGAACAGAGCGCCAGCTCATAAGCGGGCAGAAGTCTGCAGAAGGCATAGTAGATCGTGGGGCAGCGATCGAAGGCCGGAACGAAGAGCAGGCAAAGGAAGCGTATGAAGAGTGACGAGACAGCCTCTGTTAATCGGCGCGAGCCGGCCGCGGCAACATTGCGGGAGGAACCCGTTGCTGGATCCTGCGTGGTCCCTGAGCCCGATGCAAACGAAGGGTTGCTGGAACGGGCGCTGGCGCGCGCGAACCTGCAACGAGCCCTGCAACAAGTCAGAAGGAACCGAGGCGCGCCCGGCATCGACGGCATGAGTGTCGATGAGCTGCCGCAGTACCTACGGGAACATTGGCTGGAGATCCGAGGCCAACTGGTGGCGGGCCGCTACAAGCCCCAACCGGTGCGGCGCGTGGAGATCCCCAAACCCGACGGCCGCAAGCGGTTGTTGGGGATTCCGACGATACTGGACCGGTTCATCCAGCAAGCCGTTGCGCAAGTCGTCCAAGCGCAATGGGAACCTCACTTTCACGACGGCAGCTATGGATTTCGGCCGCGCCGCTCGGCGCACCAAGCGGTGCGTCAACTGCAGGCGGACATCCGTGAAGGCCGGCGCTGGGTTGTAGATCTTGACCTGGAGTCGTTCTTCGATCGAGTGAACCACGATCGGCTGATGCATCGGCTCAAGCGGCACGTGCAAGATGCGCGGCTGCTACGGCTGATCAATCGCTATCTGCAAGCCGGGGTGAGCGTGAACGGGGGCATCGAGGCGACGAACATGGGTGTGCCGCAAGGCGGCCCGCTCTCGCCCGTGCTGGCCAATGTGGTGCTGGATGAATTGGATTGGGAACTGGACCGGCGCGGCCACCGCTTTGCCCGTTATGCCGATGACTGCAACATTCTGGTCAAAAGCAAAAGAGCAGGAGAGCGGGTGATGGCAAGCGTGACACGCTTTGTCAGTGACTCGCTGCGACTCACAGTGAATGCGCTGAAAAGCGCGGTGGACCGGCCCATGAACCGCAAGTTCCTGGGCTTCACGGTCAGCCGTACCGGGGCCAAGCTCAAGGTGGCCGACAAGCCCATCGAGAAGCTGAAGGACCGGGTGCGCGAATTGACCCGTCGTACACGAGGCACCAGTATTGCCGCTATCGTGGCGGAGCTAAGAGAAACCCTGCTTGGTTGGAAAGCGTACTTCGGCATTGCCGAGGCTGAGCCCGTGCACAAACAGTCCCTGCGGACTGTTTGTGACTGGCGAAGGGCCAAGCCTCTGGCTTGGCGCGGCCTGCCAGGCCTGAGTCCTCTGCGCGATATCGACAAATGGGTACGACGCAAGTTACGTTGCTACGTCTGGAAACAATGGGGGACCGCGGGCTACCGGGAACTGCGTAAGCGCGGAGTGAGTGTGCGCGAAGCGTGGAACACCAGCAAATCGGCCCATGGTCCGTGGCGTTTGTCGAAGACGCCGGCGCTAACGATCGCGCTACCATTGCGCTACTTCACAAACCTGGGACTACCGAACCTTGCACCACGGTAGGAATTCAATTCATCGAACCGCCGTGTACGTGACCCGTACGCACGGTGGTGTGCGAGGCGGGCACCGTGAGGTGTCCTCCTATCGCGATTAGTTGCCGGACGGATGCCTCTTGAGCCCGACGATTTTCCGCGAGGATGGGTTCCGGTTCTTCTTCTTTTCTCGCGAGGAATCCCGGCTCCACGTGCACGTGCATCATCCAGACGGGGAGGCGAAGTTCTGGCTTGAGCCGGTGATTGAACTGGCGCAGAATTACGGCCTGAATGACCGCCAAGTTCGAGCGGCCGAAGTAGGTCCGGAAACACGAACATGACATCCGTACTGCCTGGCGCAAGCACTTCGGACGTTGAGGTTACGAACGTCTCGAATCACGGCTTCTGGCTCATGCTGGGGGCCGAGGAACTCTTCGTACCCTTCTCGCAGTTTCCCTGGTTCAAAGACGCCCCGATCGCCAAGCTCACGAACGTCGAGCGTCCTCAATCCCACCACCTCTACTGGCCCGACCTCGATGTGGATCTGGCCGTCGAATCCATACGCCATCCCGAGCAGTTTCCATTGGTGGCGAAATCCGACAACTAACCACCGGTTCGTGACCGACGCGTTCCGAGCGGCACAACCGGGACGTTAGACGGCGTAATCGCACATGAGCTGGAAGGCCGCAGCACACAGGACTTACGAGGAACGCGTGGTGAACGAATCCCTCGCCCGGCTGGCAGAGCGGCTCGACTTGAAGCGGCTACCGTTCTCGGACGACTCCTGCGTGGGCTTGACCAGCCGTCCGTAGGATAGCAACTCCTGCACCCGCGGGAAGCGGCTGATGCGCCCGATCTCGTAAGGTATCGACAGCGCCAGGACTTGGCCGATGCCAGTGGTACTACGCAGCAAAGAAAGCGCGAACGGATCGTGGCCCTGGGCGATCTGCTCGATCTCGTTCTCCAGGCTGGGGGCGCGCCCAATGATGCGCCCCCGAGCACGCCTCCATGGCAACGACGCACTTGGCAGCTTTGCGACGGTCTCGGCCAACTGATCGCGGCGCACGGTGCGCCGTAACGCAATCCGACCATGGGTGTCCACACCGTGAAGAGAAAACACGTTCTTGGCAAGGTCGATAGCAACGGTGATAATCGTCATGGCAAACTCCTCTATGGTGGAACATCGATTAACCTTCGAACACACAGCGCAACACGTAGCGCGTATCTGCAGGCTTCCACAATTCCACCGTCAACGCATCGCGACGGGGAAGTCCCTTTCATTCGTTAGGCCACGAAATGTGTAACGCGTCGAATCATCCGTCCGGCTGCATGTGCGGTTGGGGTGGAGAAGGGCATTTAGGGCGGCGCGGCCCGGGTGGGTTCATCACCGCTCGATCGGTCCCGCATGCCGCAAGCATTGATCGCTTGCCACAGGCGCCTAGATATAGAACGGTAGAAAGCTTTACAGTACCGAATGCTAGCTGCCCGGTGTGTGGATCTCGGGTCTACTTCTACCAATCTCCAGATGGTGGCCGCGTATTCTTCGATGACCTTGGCCCACCTTGGCCGAAGCACCCATGCACAGACAACACGATTTCTGCATCGCGCTTTTCATCAACAAGTTCTCGTCTCAGGACATCAAGCGCCCGTCTGGCGTGGCGCCGGGAAGGATGGGAGCCGTTTATTTGTCGGGAGATTCGTCCACTGCCTTCTTCGCCGGGTTGGTTTCAACTCACTGGCTCATTTCGAGTCCAAGGAAGGCGTTTCTTCGTGCAGGCCGAACACCAGCCCGACAAGACGCTCTTTCATGTTCGGTCGCGACCGAAGGGAAGCTACGAACTGTCCTTCTTTGAGATTCGGTCACAGGCAATCGTGGAACGCCTGTTGGTTGCATATGATTATTTTCCCCCACCCAA
>JBKKAO010000491.1:0-5339 GCA_046714645.1 Burkholderiales bacterium
TTTCCGGCGTGATCTCGTCGCGCGCAAAGAAGCGGTAGATCTTGCCGGCCAGAAACTCGGCGGTGACGGGCTGTTGCAAGATGATGTCGATGGCCTGCACGCCGTTGAAGCGGCCGCGATGGCCCAGCAAGGTTTTCTCGCCGTCGTCGTGCTGGTCGCCATTGACCACGAACTTGGTATCGATGTAGTTCCAACCGGTAAAGGCGCGGGCCGCTTCGCGAATATCCTTCTCGCTGTAATTGCCCACGCCCATGGTGAACAGTTCCATGATCTCGCGCGCGAAGTTCTCATTGGGCGCGCCCTTGACGTTCACCCCGGCGTCGAGATAGGACAGCATGGCCGGATCTTGCGCCACGCCAATGGCCAGTTCGCGGAAATTGCCCAATCCCTTGGTCTGAAACAACTCCAACTGGAGCAGCATCTTGCGATAGTCGCGCACTTTTTCTTCGCTGGTGGCGAAGTGGCCGTGCCAGAACAGCGCCATCTTCTCCTCCAGTGGCCGGTTCGTTGCCAGCATGCGGTTGGCCCACCAGTAGGCGACGCGATTGGTCTCCAGGCGGCTGGCGCGTAGCCAGTAGAAGAACTTGTTCACCACCGGCTGCATGGGCCGGTTGCCGGAGGGCTTGACCTTGACGCCCAACGCTTCGCCCCTTGCCTTGGCTTGATCGGTGGTGGCCGGGCGGCTCACCGGAAAGGGTTCGATCCCCTCATCGTGTACGCCAGAATGATCGAAGGCGGGCAGGTCGTTGGGAATGTTTTTCGGGCGGACCAGATTGGCCACGGCTTGCTGGGGCGTCATAGCGGCCAGCCGCCCGATCTCCTCGGGCGTGCCGCCGAAGCCGGCGCGCTCTAGTAAGTGAGCGGCGCGATCATCGCTCCAGTCGCTTGTGGAAATGGCTTGCAGGTCACCGCCCCAGTTTGCCGGGCCTGGGCCTAGGCGTGGGCCGGCGCTCGCCGCCTGCGAGCAAAAGGTCCCGAACGCCAGGACAAGCATTAACTTGACAGATACTGTGGACATAGGCTTTCCTCTCGAACGTCACTCAAAGCGAAAGGATACACGGGCAAACCCCCTCCCGTGGGAGTCCGATGCATTATTAGTTCAGGGACTGCAGGCCGGGATTGAAGAACCGGAACTGGTTCTTTCCGCTTTCCTTGGCGAAGTACATGGCGGTGTCGGCGTTACGGATGAGGATTTCTGCGCTTTCGGCGTCGTCCGGGTAGATACTAATGCCCGCCGAAAGCGTGACGGTGATGTCTCGGTTCTCGATGCGGTAGGCTTGGCTCAGGGTTGCGGTGATTTTGCGCGCGACCGCTCCGGCGTCCGCACCCTCCTTAAGTTCGGGCAACACGACCACGAACTCGTCACCGCCTAGGCGGGAGACGGTATCGATCTCGCGAACGCAGTTTCGCAGACGCTCGCTCATGCCCTTGAGCAACAGGTCGCCCGTGTGGTGGCCGTAGTGGTCGTTGACCCGTTTGAAGCCATCGAAATCGAAGAACAGCACCCCCACCAAACTCTTGTTGCGCTGGGCGGCGGCCACGGCTTGTTCGAGACGGTCCACCAGCAAAAGCCGGTTGGGTAGGCCAGTGAGCGCATCGGAATAGGCCAGTTGGAAGATGCGCGCTTCCCAGGATTTTCGCTCGGTCACGTCGCGCACGATGCCCACGAAGCGCGTTTCATGGCCACCATCGGGAACCTCGTTGACCGAGAGTTCGAGAGGAAACAAGCGGCCATCTTTGCGGCGGCCGGTTAAGTCGCGCTGGCTGCCGATCATACGGCGCAGCCAGGCGGCATAGCGCTCTTCCGAGGCTTCGCCTTCGAACTCCCGGTCCAGTTCGATGATCAAGTGCTTAAGATCGAGATCCCAGTAGTCCTCGGGGGTATAGCCAAACATGCGCTGGGCGGCGATGTTGAGCCGCTCGATACTGCCCGTGCCGTCGATGACGACAATGCCTTCGGCCGCGCTATTCAAGATGGACTGTAGCCGCGCTTCGCTTTCGCGCAGAGCATCCTCGGTGTTGCGTTGTTCGGTGATATCGGTGTGAATTCCGATCCACTCCGCAATACTGCCGTCCTCTGCTCGCACAGGTACCGCCCGCGCGATCATTCGCCGCCATTGTCCGTCGGCACGACGCACCCGTTGCGGACACTCGTAGATGGATCCGCCAGCCAGCGCGGAGGCCCAACGCAGCATCGCATGCTCGCGGTCGTCGGGATGGACCGCGACCAGCCAACCCGTACCCTTCGATTCTTCAAAGCTAAGTCCCGTGTAGCTTTGCCAAGATGGGTTATCGATGAGCATTTCGCCATGGGCGTTGGTGATCCATGCCGCTTGATGGGTGGCTTCCACGAGGGAGCGAAAGCGCGCTTCGTTATGCTTGAGCGCACGTTCGGTCTTGATGCGATCGGAAATATCGCGCGTGATGCATCCGACACCGGCCACATTGTGGCCTTCCAGTAGAGGGAAGAAGCTGGCGGATACGTCCAGGACCACTCCATCCTTGCGTGTCTGCTGGGTTTCGAACTGCGTGATGGACTGTCCGGTTCCGGGCTGGCGCGATACGGCCCACACCACCTCCACCAAGCGTTGGCTAAAGATCCGATCCGCGTTTTGGCCCACCATCTCGGTTTCCGCGTAACCAAGCATTCGCTGAGCGCCCCGGTTGAAGGAGGCGATGTTTGCGTTGCCGTCAAAGCTGATGATGGCATCCTGCGAAGATTCGACGATACGCGCCAGCCTTCCTGCCAGCAGACCAGCCTCGTATTCGGCGCTAATGTCGCGGCCCACGACGGCGATGGCATTGATCAATCCGCTGGCATCCCTTATGGGCGCCACCGACAGCGCGGTCTGCACCGCGAGACCATTCTTGTGGCGCCGGGTCGTACGGAGTTTGGCGCCTGGCTCCCCCTTTGAAAGGCGCTGCACTATTTCCTCGTATTGCCCCTTGAGTGTGTCTGGAATCAACACATCATGGCTTTGTCCTAGGATCTCGGCGGCGTTGTAGCCGAGCATCCGCTGCGCACTGGGATTCCAAGCCAACATGACCCCATCTATTGAGTGGCTGAACACGGCGTCGCCCTCCGAGTCCAGCACCGCGGAAAACACCGCTTGCGCTTGATCGTGCCGCTTGCGAGCGGTGATATCGAGGCAGGTTCCGAGCACGTGCTGAACGCGGCCGTCCTCATCCTTCCCGGTGGCCGTGCCGCGCACGCCTATCCACAAAAGTTCCCCGGTTTTCTTCCATATCCGGAACTCCATCTCGCAGCTCTCGGTTTTCCCGTGCTGTAGCGATCTCAAGGTCTTGAAAACGTTCGGCGCGTCGCTGCTTTCCACCAGGCCGGCAAAGGGTCCGGCATCGGCGGGTAATTCGTTCTGGCCGTAACCCAACATCCGGGTGAATTCTTCGTCGTAACTCACCTGGCCGGAAGCGCTCTCCCAATCCCATAGATATAGATGGGCGGACCTCAACGCTTGGGACAAGCGGGTAATTCTTTCGGCGAGGGCCTTGCCGGGGCGGGTGTCACGCAGGATGACCGCCCAGCCCAAGACATCTCCACCAGTGTTACGCATAGGGGAGCAATGGATGCTGACCGAAACATTGCTTCCGCCCTTGCGGCGCACGATGATGTCCCGCCCGAAAAAACTCTTTGCGACATTCCCTCGAGAAGTGAATTCATCCAAAAGCGCCGAGGTCAGCTTAATGAAGCGTTTTCCCATGATCTCGCTTGCTTGATAGCCGAGCAGACGTTCCGCGCCGGGATTCCAACTTACCACCGTCAAATCCGTGCTTAGCGTGAAAACCGCGTCCTCGGTTGCCGCGAGCAAAGTCGAAAGCAGCTGGATCTGAGCGTCTTGCCGGCTGCGCTGGGTTACGTCCCGGCCCACGCCCCGATAACCGAGAAAATTTCCCCGCTCGTCGAATATGGGTCCGCCGGACAGGATGACCGAGCGTTCTCTGCCGCCTACCTCAGGAATGCGGATCTCTAGGCCTTGAAAGGGTTGCCGGGCGCCGAGCAAGCGCTCGTAATGCCGTTTGTCTGCCACCGATATCCATCGGATGGGCAGATCGAACAAGCCCTTACCCAGGACCGACCCCAACTGAGGATCAGGTCCGCGCTCCGCCTCCTCCGAGTAATAGGTAAAGGCGAGATGGCTGTCCTGCTCCCAACGCCACTCGTGGGCGGTGGCCGGTTTGGGTTCGCTATGCGGCGCTTGCGCGGGTTGAGCCATGCGCAATACCCAGACACTCATGTGTCCAAGGTCTTTCGATAGCGATGTGGCGGAAACCTGGAGCGATTGGGTAGTCCCGTCGCGGTGGCGAAGCTTCGCGCTACGCTCGAGGCGCTCCCCTTGGCTCAAGGAGGCTTCAATGCTGGTCTTGATAGAGGCGAATTCTTCCGGTGCATACAACACTTGCTCGTCGCGGCCGACGATCTCCTTCGCCGTATAGCCCAACAGCTGTTCCGCGCTCGCATTCCATGAGCGGATGGTCCCCTGCGCGGATCGAAGAAAAATCGCACTGGGAATGGCCGCAATCAATTGCCCGAGCAGGGCGTTCGGATCCCCTTTTTCTTGTGCCGGGTGCAGCAGCACGAAGCGGGCTTTGCGTCCTTGAAAGATGAGGTCGTGGCCGCTGGCGAACACCCGGCGAACGTCACCTTGCCTCGCGATGCCGCGCCAAATTCCGGTCTCGACGAATCCCTGAGGCCGGGGTTTGGCTAGCAATCGTTGGAGCTTCGGACGAAGTTCGGCGGGGAAAAGATCGAGTACGCTAAGTGACCAGAGGTCACTGCCGGAGCAACCGACCAAGGAGGCGAAGGCACCATTGGCGTCCAGTAGCCCGAGGTTCCCCTGAATCTCATAGATGAAAGCCGCCGTGCCACCGCGGTCCAGCAGGCGCAAGGCACGATGGACGAGGAAATCCTGCTCGATGGGGGAGGACGCGTTCTGTTCGGGAGAAAGTAGTGAGAGTTCGCGAGCCGCCGACAGATAAGCTTCCACCACGCGTAAGCGCGCAACAAGCTGCTCGCGTGTCATTTCTTCTGGGCTTTTCATGAGTCAGGGAGCCAACACCCATAGTTCAAGCTGAGTTACGGACAACGTGCATGCTCGCTTGGTCGTGAGATGCATCATCGACATGGACCGACGGAGATCGGACAGCCGGCCACACACGCGCGAGTGTTGGTAAAGCCGCGACGCCGCGAGCGAGTATATTGGCGCCGAAGTGGGAATCGCAAAAATATTTTTTCAATTGACGCTAACATCGTGTTTCCGCTGTGGGTGCTGCGAACAACCGGTTCACAAAAAGTTGATTAAGCTGAGAACTCGAGTGCATCG
>JBKKAO010000492.1:0-6804 GCA_046714645.1 Burkholderiales bacterium
ACGCTCACCCCGGAGGCGGTCAAGAGCATTCGCGAATTCGCCGTACAGCAGAACCTCACCACTTTGCGCAATCGCGTTAACGAACTGGGCGTGGCCGAACCCATCGTTCAACAGGCTGGGCAGGATCGCATCGTGGTGCAATTGCCGGGCGTGCAGGATACGGCTAAGGCGAAGGATATTTTGGGACGGACTGCTTCGCTGGAAGTGCGCTTGGTGGATACGGAAGCCGTACCGGGCGAACCTAAGCCGGGAACTGAAATTTTTCCCGAGGTGAACCGCGACGGCACCCTTGGGCAAGTTGCCGTGAAGCGGCAGGTGGTGATGACCGGTGATCGCATCATCGATGCACGGCCCACGCAGGATCAGAACGGAGAGGCGGCGGTGTCGGTGTCATTGGACGGGGTCGGCGGGCGCGTGATGTTGCAGACCACGCGCGAGAACCTCAATAAGCCCATGGCCATCATCATGTTCGAGAAGGGCAAGGGGGAGGCCATCTCGGTCGCGACCATCCGCGGGGAGTTCTCCAACCAGTTTCAGATCACCGGCCGCTTCACCACCGAAGAGACCACCCGGCTGTCCTTGCTGCTGCGCGCGGGCGCCCTGGCCGCGCCCATGGATATCGTGGAAGAGCGTACCGTGGGCCCGAGCCTTGGTAAGGAGAACATCCGCTTGGGGTTCCAATCGATGTGGATGGGATTCGCCGTGCTCTCGGTGTGCATCATCATTTACTACAGCGTGTTTGGGATCGTGTCCGTGATCTCGCTGGGGGTCAATTTGTTGATGCTGGTGTCCTTGTTGTCCATGTTGCAGGCGACCTTGACCTTGCCCGGTATCGCGGCCATCGCCTTGACGCTGGGCATGGCCATCGACGCCAACGTGCTCATCAACGAGCGCATACGCGAAGAGCTGCGCAATGGCACCACGCCGCAGGCGGCGATCGCCACCGGATACGAGCGCGCCTGGTCCACGATCCTGGATTCGAACCTCACCAGTTTGTTCGCGGGGATCGCTCTCTTCCTATTGGGGTCGGGTCCGGTGCGGGGATTCGCCGTGGTGCATTGCCTGGGGATTCTGACCTCAATGTTTAGCGCGGTACTGGTCTCGCGTTCCATGGTCAACCTGATCTTTGGCTCGCGTAAGAAGCTCGAGCGTGTGCCCATCGGAAATGTGGATTGGCATCGCAGGGCGGCGGCATAGCACGCTTATTATTAAGCAGGCTTATTGAGAAGGAAAAGCATGGAGTTTTTTAGGATTCGCCGCGACATCCCCTTCATGCGCTATGCGCTGACCTTTAACATCATCTCTTTGGTGACGTTTTTGTTGGCGGTGTTGTTCCTGGTGACGAAGGGTTTGCATTTGGGCGTGGAGTTCACTGGCGGGACGGTCATGGAGTTGTCCTATCCGAAGACGGCCGATATTTCGGAGATTCGCAGAACCCTAGAGAGCATCAATCTAGGGGACGCGGCGGTGCAGAACTTCGGTAGCTCGGACAACGTGATGGTGCGCCTGCCCGCGCGCGCGCAAGTGCAAGGCGAGAAGCTCTCCGAGCAAGTCATGGCCGCGCTCCTCCAAAAAGACCCTGGCGTACAGAAACTGCGAGCCGATTTCGTCGGGTCTCAGGTGGGCAGGGAGCTGTTGGAGAACGGATCCCTCGCCTTGGCGTTGGTTTCCATATTGATTGTTCTGTATCTCTGGTTTCGCTTCGAATGGAAGTTCGGGATAGCGGCCATCATCGCCAACCTGCACGACGTGGTGATCATTCTGGGATTCTTCGCGCTGTTTCAGTGGGAGTTTTCCTTACCGGTGCTAGCCGCGGTGCTGGCGGTGCTGGGTTACTCGGTGAACGAATCGGTGGTGGTTTTCGACCGGATCCGCGAGAACTTCCGCAAGATGCGCAAGGCGTCGGTGGAAGAAGTCATCAACAACGCCATCACGCGCACCATGTCGCGCACCATCATCACCCACGGTTCCACCCAGATCATGGTCACCATGATCCTGCTATTCGGCGGCGATACCCTGTATTACTTCGCCTTGGCGCTCACCATCGGCATTTTGTTCGGCATCTATTCCTCTGTGCTGGTCGCCAGTCCTATCGTGATGTGGCTGCGGGTGTCGCGGGAGGATCTGGTCAAACCGGAAAGATCCAAGCAAGAGGCCGTCATTTAGACGGTTTCGCCTAGGCCGCTTGGAACTAATTACTTCATTTTTTCAGGTGCTGGTCCATCTAGACCAGCACCTTTTCGAGTTCTCGCAAGAGTATGGAATTTGGATCTACGGACTCCTATTCCTCATCATCTTTTGCGAAACCGGTTTGGTGGTCACTCCCTTCCTGCCCGGCGATTCGCTTTTGTTTGTAGCCGGAGCGGTGGCGGGTATCGGCGCCATGAATGTGCACGTACTGGTCGTGTTGCTGATACTGGCCGCGGTGCTGGGTGACAACACCAACTACTGGATCGGGCGATTCATCGGACCACGCGTGTTTCGCCGCGACGACACCTGGTTCTTCAAGCGCAGCTACGTGGAGCGCGCCAATGCCTTCTTCGAGAAGCACGGCGGCAAGACACTGATCATCGCGCGCTTTCTTCCCATCGTGCGCACCTACGTGCCGTTCGTGGCGGGGATCGGAAAGATGCCTTACCAGCGATTCTTGCCCTTCGATATTCTGGGCGGATTCATTTGGATTACCTCCTTGACCTATGCTGGCTATGTCTTTGGCAATATTCCTTGGGTTAAGCAGAACCTAACGCTGGTGATCTTGGGGATCATCTTCGTGTCCTTGCTGCCCGGTATCATCGAAACACTCAGGCACCGGGCGGCTGCACGCTCCTGAACTTTTCACTCAACTCAGAGGAGATTCATCATGATTCGTTGCTTGGCAAGCTTTGCTGTTTCGCTCGGCTTAGCATTTGGTACGGCGCAGGCGGCGGATTCAGAGAATACCCTCCATCTGGACCTCAAAGACGGCCGTGTGGTCATCGAGATGCGCCCCGACCTGGCGCCCAAACACGTGGCACGCATCAAGGAACTCGTGCGCAAGGGTTTCTACGACGGCATCGTGTTTCATCGCGTGATCGACGGCTTCATGGCGCAGACCGGAGACCCGACCGGTACCGGTTCCGGTGGCTCGGGAGTGAAACTCTCCGCCGAGTTTTCCAAGGAACCCTATGAGCGCGGAACCGTCGGTATGGCGCGCGCGCAGGACCCGAACAGCGGGGATTCGCAGTTTTTCATCTGCTTCGCACCCGCGCCTTTTCTCAACGGCGGTTACACCGTATGGGCTAAGGTCACCCAAGGGATGGAATTCGTGGACAAGATCAAGAAGGGCGAGGGTCCCAGTGGTGCTGTCAGCCAACCCGACAGGATCGTCAAGTTGCGCGTCGCGGCGGACGAGAAGTAGGATTATGGTCTGACAGGCTCTAACTACCCGTGCGCCCGGCGATTGTCCTCGGGCGCCTCATCGCGTTGCGCGAAGGAATAGTCTCGCATGACCTGCGCGACCCGGATCCGGTAGTCCAAGAAAATCCCGTCTCGTCCCATGGATTGGGCGCCGCGATGAGCTTCGATGTTGCGCCACCGGGTGATGGCTTCTTCGTCGCGCCAAAAGGAAAGCGACAGCATTTTTCCCTCATGGACTAAACTGGCGAAACGCTCCACGGAAATGAAGCCGTCGATTTTCTCCAGATCGCCACGCAGCTCCGCGGCAAGATCCAGATATTCCTGCCTACGGCCTTCGGCGGGCCAGACTTCGAACAGTACCGCGATCATGATTCACTGCTCCGAGGAACGAGTGTGGCCCTGCGCTTGGCCAACAGCTCCCGCAGGATAGATCGGTGGCAACGCTCTTCATCGGAGCAGTAACAGCCAACGGAAAAATTCGTTTGATGAGACAAAGCCGAGATCAGATCCAGCAATCGCTCGTGCTCCTTCATCTCCGCCCGGTACCGTCTCGAAAAGACCTTCCAATCGCGTTCGTCACTAGTGCCGAAGAACGTTTTCAGCAATATCTCGCTAGGCGCCAGGTTGGGCAGCCACACGTCATAGAAATCGCGCGAAGCAAACTCGGCCTTTGGAACCCCGCGCGGCGGGCGGCGGACCGTCCCTAAGCGTAGGCCTTCGTCGTACGCGCGGGGGGTGCCTAGCCGGACCACGCGAATCGTCATTGGATGGCCTTCAATTCATCGCCGCCGAGAGCGCTTGGCGGTAGCGTCTCACCAAGTCATCGCGACTGGTGATGAGACTGAATACCGCGAGCATGGTCTTGCGCCCGGTATCGTCACGGAACTCGCGATCGCGCCGGACGATCTCCAGCAAATGATCCAGCGCAGGCTCGTACTCCTGCTTGAGTACATGTTGATTGGCGAGTCTGAGCCGGGCTTCGAGATCCGCGGGGTTGGCGGCGAGCTTTTCGCGCAGCGACGCCATATCCTCTCCCGTTGCGCTGTTGGCAGCGAAGCCAACCTTGGCGATGAGGGCGGCAATGTGCGCGTCCTGGCTGGCCAAGGGACTCAAGCGCGAAATGGCTTCCTGCGCCGCTTGGATTTGGCCCAGATCGAGCAACACGCTAGCTTGGTCGGCCGCGATGTCGTCACTCTTGGGGTCTAGCAGCGCGGCCTGTTGAAGAATTTTCAGCGCGCGCTCCCCGTCTCCACCGGAGAACGCTTGCCTCGCTTCGTGACGCAAAATTTCCGAGGGTGAGGGTAGCAAACTCTCGATGAAGCCACGCACCTGGGATTCGGGTAAAGCGCCCATGAATTCGTCCACCAACTTGCCGCCCACGAAAGCCTTCACGTTGGGAATGCTGCGAATCCCGTACTGGCGGGAGGTTGCGGGGTTTTCGTCGGAGTTCACCTTGGCGAGCCGGAACTTGCCTTGGTACTGATCCGCCAATTTCTCTAGCACCGGCTTGAGATTGCGGCAGGGGCCGCACCATGGCGCCCAAAAATCCACCAGGACGGGTACGTCCTTGGAGGCTTCGATCACATCTTGCTCGAAGGTGGTGTCGGTGACGTCTTTGGAGAATTAGGACATGGCGATTCCCTACGCGATTGATGATCAATCGTAGTTGGAGTGTGTGTGCACCGGCTTCAAGGGGGCCACTATACGCCGCGCGCTAGCCGTGCGGCATGGCCCGTATAGTTCGCGGGCGTCAAGGCAAGCAATCTTTGCTTGTCCGCGCCGGGAATGCTCAGGGTGGCGATGAACTCGTGCAATGCCTCGCGCGTCATGCGCGCTTGGCCGCGCGTGAGGCTCTTGAGTTGTTCGTAGGCATCGGGGACGCCATAGCGGCGCATCACCGTTTGGATGGGCTCGGCCAACACTTCCCAAGTGGCGTCGAGGTCCGCCGCCAAGGCCCCAGGGTTCGCCTCCAATTTATTGAGACCGCGCAGGCAGGCCTCGCAGGCCAGCAGTCCATAACCCAGGGCGCTGCCCAGATTGCGCAGTGCGGTCGAATCCGAAAGGTCTCGCTGCCAGCGGGAGATGGGGAGTTTCGCGGCGAGATGTTCCAAGAGCGCGTTGGCGATGCCGAGATTGCCCTCGGAGTTCTCGAAGTCGATGGGATTGACCTTGTGCGGCATGGTGGAAGACCCCACCTCGCCCGCCTTCATCTTCTGATTGAAATAACCCAGCGAGATATAGCCCCACAGGTCACGGTTCAGATCGAGCAACACGCGATTGGCGGCGGCATAGGCATCCAGCAACTCGGCGATGCAATCATGCGGCTCGATTTGGGTGGTGAGGGGATTGAAGGCCAGCCCCAAGCCCACCACAAACCGGCGCCCGAAGGCCTCCCAGTCCACGTCAGGGTAGGCGACCAGGTGGGCGTTGTAGTTGCCGACAGCGCCGTTGATCTTGCCCAACAGCTCCACTTGCGCGATCCGCTTGCGCTGGCGTTTCAAGCGATAGACGAAATTGGCCATTTCCTTGCCCAAAGTCGTGGGGGTTGCGGGTTGGCCGTGGGTGCGCGAGAGCATGGGAAGGCCGGCCAGTTGATGCGCCAGTTGCCGCAGCCTTTCGATCAGGCTGTCGAGCGCGGGGAGCATCACTCGTTCGCGGCTGTCGCGCAGCATCAAGCCGTAGCAAAGGTTGTTGATGTCCTCGGAGGTGCAGGCGAAATGCAGGAAGCTCAGTGCACTCGCCGCCTCGGTGTTACCGCTCAGGGCCTCCCGCAGCCAGTACTCCACCGCCTTGACGTCGTGATTGGTTTCCCGTTCGACGGCCTTCACCTGGCCGGCTTGTGTTTCCTCGAATCCCTCAATAAGTCGGTCGATCTCCGCCATGGTGCCAGCGGAGAAAGGCGGTAACTCCTCGATTCCCGGATCCAGGGCCAGCGCCTTCAACCATTCCATCTCGACCCGCACCCGGTAACGGATCAATCCCGCTTCGCTGAAATAGGGGGAAAGGATTTCGATCTTGTCGCGATAGCGGCCATCGAGCGGGCTAAGAGCAGTGAGGGCGGTGACGGGCATCGGCGGCAACTGGCGATATAAGAGGTGAGGGGGCGAGACGCGGAAAAGATCTTTGGCTCAAGACCGGCCGAATTTTAGCTGGTCCAAGCGGTGGATCGTTTTCCTCTAGGGTCCGCAAGCCCTAACGACACCTTTTCGAGCCTTTGCAATGACCGAATGACTTCCTTATAATCCGCGCCCTTGTAGTTGGGGGTATAGCTCAGCTGGGAGAGCGCTTGCATGGCATGCAAGAGGTCAGCGGTTCGATCCCGCTTACCTCCACCAAAGTTTCGAGCAACCGGAAGCCGCCCTCTAGCTTCCGGTTTTGTTTAGTCCCCATCGTCTAGAGGCCTAGGAC
>JBKKAO010000493.1:0-17060 GCA_046714645.1 Burkholderiales bacterium
CTTACCGATACCCGGATTAACCAGAATGTCCTCGATCCGCGCGCCCGCCGTCAAGTACTCAGACAAACCCGGCACCGGCGGCAATCCAAAGTAGTGATGCACGCCAGGGTTTCTCAGATTGGCATCCACCAGCAGGACTGTTTGGTCGACCTCCGAGGCGAGGCAGCACGCCAAGTTGATGGCCGTCAGCGTCTTGCCTTCATTGCGTCCCGGACTGGTCACCGCCAGGACTTGGTGCTCTTTCTCGCGCATCTTGCGCAGCACCTGCGTGCACAGAATCTTGTAAGCATCTAGATAGGGGCCGGGCAAGAAGGCGCTGACCACCCGGCGCGCGCGCAGCAGATCCAGCGAGACCTCGACCGTACGCGTGCGGCTATAGACGATGCTTTCGGGGGACAAGACCGGCGGTGCTTCGGCATGCCGTCCGGCGCGGTCGCTCAAACGAGTCACACTGTAACCTTGATCGAGTTCCTGCCGGGCGCGCATCAGCGCGTCGCTAATTTTTTGCATGCTACGAACTCTCTCGCACGTTCAAAACACCCATAAGCGTCTGACCAAGGTGTACCAGAGGACTTCCAAGGGCATCCAATAGAAGTGGATTGCCGCAAGCGTTGCGACTACGACCGCGCCCGCGAGAACGAACGAAAGCAACCTACGGCGCCGCCTGCCCTTGCGCTCGGCATCGCTTTCCAAAAATGGAATCACGGTGAGCAGCGGGAGAGGTACGATCTGGGCAATCTGCTTCGCTCCTTTGATGGAACCGTCGAGCCCTTCGAGCACCCCGGCATAGCCAAAGCCCCCCCCCATGGCCAGCACCAGCCCTACTAAGAAGATGGCGGGCCGGTTAGGGCTGCGCGGCTTCTCCGGATATTGGGGCGGGTCGATAAGAGAGAAACGCTCTGCCTTGGAGCCCTTCTCCAATTCTTGCGCCACTTCCGCCTCCATCAGTTTCGACTTGAGTTCACGATAGCGCAGAACCGAATTCTCATGATTGCGCGAAAGATCCAGATACTCCGCCTCCACTTGCGGCGTGCGCTCCAGTCTGCCTTCGTAGCTGGTGCGCTTCACCCGGAGTTGATCACGCTTAATCTCCAGTGCACGCGCTTCGTTATTCAGGGCATCAAGCTGGGCTTGGAAGGTGATATAGGTCGGGTTCTCCGGCTTAGGCGCCGCGGTTCGGCCCACGGCGCTGGGTTCGGCCGAGGCCAATGCCTTCTCGATGGCGTTCACCTTGCGAGACAGCGTGATCACATCGGGATGGTCTTCGGAATAGCGCTCACGCAACGCCAGCAGATCCGTACGCAGCTTGTCGAGTTGCTTCCACACCTCGTTAGCTTGTTCGCCGGATTGCGCGCCTTCCTGGCGCAGGGCTTCGATCTCGCGCTTCATGCGCTTTACGTCGGGGTGCTCTGCCTCATAGACGCCGCTGATGCCCGAGTATTGGGCTTCGAGGGCGCGTAGCCGCTCATCGGTATCCAGAATGCGCTCGCCGCCCGCCGAGACGATCGGTGAATTGGGTTTGATCTGCGCCAGTTGGGCTTCCAGGTAGAAGCGGCGTTCCCCGACGCTGCGCAACTGGCGATCAACCTCTGCTAGCTCCGCGTCCGTGCGCTCGTGCACCTGCAGGTTCAACTGAATCAGCTCGGGCAACGTGTCCATGTGGCGTCGTTTGAACTGCGCCTGCTTGTCCTCGATCTCCGAGATATGGGTTGACAGCCGCGTCGCTTCCTCCTGCAAGAAAGTGGTGGTCTCCGCCACTTTCTGCTGCCGGTTCTTGAGGTTTTCGTTCAAGAACAAGGACACTAACTCGTTGGCAACCTTTTGCGTCTTCTCCGCACTCTCACTGTCGAAGGAAAGAGTAAAGGCGATAGCGGCGCTGGTCTTGGCGCCGCTGCGGCGGTCGATGACGTCGGCTGTCACCAAATCCAGCTTGATGTCCTTGCGCATGCGCTCCAGGATCTCTTCACTCGTCTCGCGCTTGCGTTCGGTGACATATAACTGGTACTTCTCCACGATCTGCATCAGGTTGCTGCGCGTCATCACTTGTTGGCTGATGACTTGAATGCGCTGATCGGCGTAACTGCTGATGGTAGTGCGCACGAGGTCCGGCGGAATCTCCTGTTCCTCGATAAGTATGGTCGCGGTGGAGCGAAACACCGGAGGCAACAGCACCGCCACGGCAGTGGCCATGACCGCGACCACCAGTGCCGTCAACAGAATAGGCAGGCGCCGGCGGCCAATAAACTCCAAATACTCGCGAAAACTCTTGCCTTCTTCCTGCGGATAATAGGCTTCCTGCATCAGTGGTCTGCTCACCTAGAAATAGCGATTCCCCGGAATACCGACGAGGAAAGCAATGCTAGGCGCGCCGCTTTGCCGATTGGTTACAAATCCATGTACGTTACGTGACAGGGCGATGTCCCTTCCGAGAAAGCGGGCTAGCACGATTCTCCCGCGTGGACACGAATTCGACCGGTAGATGCTTTGTGCTACAGTTTTATCCGTTGCCAGGGACGCTTGAGCACGACACAGACCCTTGTCCTAATTCTTTTCTACCGCAGCGAAACCGGCGGCCATTGATAACCGATCGAGAGATAGGCAGCGTTCGAGCGGGCACTGCCCGGGGTGTTGTCGGTACGCGTGCGCACGTAGGAGTAGTTCAAGCCCACGGTGAGCCGCTCCCTCAGCTTCCACGAAAGCGATGGCTCGAACGTAACGTAGCGGGAAGCCGCACCCAAATTTCCGTCGTAGACGCTGCGTAGCCAAGCCGAGGAAAGCGCAACGGACATACGTTCCGACAACTCCCTGCGCCACTGAAATCCGAGACGATCGGTACGAACGGTCAGGCCAGCGGCCGTGGGATTCACGCCCCGGCTCGCCGACAAGGAAAATCTCCCGGCTTCGGAGTCGAAATCGGAATTGGCACTCAACACCAAGCCGCGTTCTCGAGCGCTGACGGATTGAGTCACCAGCACGGGCGCAACCCTGAAAAAGTCGCAAAGGAACTGCGAGCCGAGCGGGCACACCGGCGTATCGGACACGATGTTCGTTTCCGAGCGGCGCCAGCCCGCGCTCAAACCCAAGCCGGCTCGTTCACTCAAGGCGTAGCTCACGCCAAGACTCAGGTTCGTCGTATCGGTGCGAATGGCGCGGTCCTTCGTCTTGAACTTGTTCCATGACACCGAGGTGTCCCACTTTAGCCGCGTGCTCCACGCCCAAGCGTAAGACACCGCCAATTGATGATCGCGGTAGTCCCGAAGTCCGCTTCCAGTTTCGTATCCCACATCGCTGAACGCATACTGCACGCTAGCGGAAGTGCGCTCGGAGAGCACACGGCGATAGTTGGGCGCAAGGCTGAGTTGGCTTCGCTGGCGCCGCGTTTGCACGACACCCGTTTGCCGGGCTTCCGTAGCTAACGTCGAGTCGCGATTAAACAATGCTGTCAACCCATAGACATTGCGCTCCGATGCGGTGGACATGCGCAGCGCGGCGAGATAGTCGGTAGTGTCCAGTTCCGAGCGCGAGGGATAGCGATTGAGTCCAAGGCGAGCCTCACCTTGTATCTCACTCAATTCCTCGCGCCAGGAAAGAACGGCCTTGGGAGCCACCTGGTAGCCCCACACGGAGTCTTTCGTATTGGGACTGAGCGCGATGTTGTCGGTGTAACTCAGCCGTCCTTCTGCCGAAGGCTCAAGGGACCACCCGGCTGCCATAACCGGCGATGGCATCGCCAGCGCGCAGGCGATCGCGGCCAGGCCCGCCCTGCCCCGGGTTGAAATCTTCAACCTAAAAACAACAGTTGGGTAGTAAACGCGCAGTTTTCCCTTCGATCGTTCGACAGGCTCACGACTCAGGGCGAACGGCTCTTCGCATCTCTCACCGCTTGGGCGAACATCAGAAATTACGTTCGCCCTGAGCCTGTCGAAGGGTGAGCGAAATTTCGCGCGACCAACTTCGGAATCTAGATTCAAGGAACAACCACGGTATCGCCGGAGCGCAATTGGATGTTGTACTGTAAGCCCCTACCCTTGCGCACTTTGGCATAGTCGAAAGGCAAGACCACGTCATTGCCATCCACCTTCCGAACGATCTTGATACTGTCCTCGTCGGCGAAGGGCGTGAGGCCTCCCGCCATGGACAGCGCCTGCAAGACATCGACGTAACGGCCCACCACGAACTCGCCGGGGCGGTTGACCTTCCCAAGGATGTAGATCTTGTAGCCGGACAGCTTCAGTACCGCCACGGACACCACGGGATCGGGGATGAATTTCTTCAAGCGCGCGGTGATTTCCAGGCGAATCTCTTCGGCGGTCCTGCCGGCCGCCTGAATATTACCCACGAGCGGGAACGATATACCGCCGTCGGGACGCACGAGCGCCTGCTTCTGGAGTGTCTCCTCGCGCCAGACGGAAATCTCCAATACGTCTTCCGGTCCCATCCTATAGTCCGGGCCAGCGGGCGCCGTCAACGGAGGGATGCCGGCTTCCTTCGCGGCGGACTCGACGATGCCGAAAAGGGCGAACACAATCAGCAAAATGTGCATCATGGCTTCTTCTCCGGCGCCGGGGCGGTGCCCACCTGCGGAGCGCTCAAGCGGTTGAGCGCGATTTCATTCACCCCCAGCGGGGTGCGCGCGATCATATCGTCGAGGTACTTCTGTTCGTTCTCTTGTGCCTTGCGCAGACGCAGCGCGCGCGCGATGTACTCGCGCACTTCGGCTAGCGGCTTCGGGCTTCTTGGTTTGATATCCACCAGCTTCACGACATGCCAACCTGAACTGGTCCGGACGGGTTTGCCCACCTCTCCCTTCTTCATCACCGAGACCACGGCACGTACCTCGGGAACCATCTGGTCCAAAGCCACCCACCCCATGTCGCCGCCTTGATCTGCGCTGGGTTTGTGTTCCGATTGCCGCTTCGCCACCGGCTCGAATTCGGTTGGTTTTTGAGCAACTGTTTTGGCGAGTTCATCGATGCGCTTTCTCACCGCCTCGGCGTCCTTTTTCTGAGTACCGTCGCCCGTGCTCAGAAAGATCTGCGACACGCGGTATTGCGTTGGAACGGCGAACTCGTTGCTGTTGGTTCGGTAGGCCTCGGCCACCTCCTGCTCGGAGGGATAGCTGGCGGGTGGCCGTGCTTGCTCGTTTACGTATTGGGTCACCAGCGCGTGATCGCGCGCACGCTCCATGGCGTCCGCCACATCCGGGCGCCGGTCGAAACCCTTCGCCTTGGCTTCATCGACCAGGGCACGTTTAAAGATCTCGGTCCGCACGAAACGATCGAGCAGCTGCGGATTCGACACCAGTTGCGCGCGTGTCTCCGGGGGCTGAGCATCGAGCAAACGCCTGACCTCAGGTACCGTGAGTTCCACATTGCCTAACTTGGCTACTACGTTATCGGCGTTTTGTGCGTGCACTACTTCTGCAATCAGACCTAGACTGCACACTATCGCCATCGCACGAACGGACCAACCAATATTCGCTCCACTCAGCATTGCACTACCCTCCTAGTTCCGGCATCGCAATGCGATGGGATTCAAGCTTCTCGTCGTACTCCTGCAATGTGTTCTGTATCTTTACCCTCTCGATCTGAGTAAACGGCTCCTTCTGCATGAGGGCGTCCATCACCCCTTTGTCCTTGTAGCGGCCCATCAGATCGCGCCCGATCTTCACCAGCGTCTTGTTCTTCTCCTCCGCCGCCGACAGGAGTTGAATCTGCCGGGCGATGACTTCTCGCTGGGCTTCTAGCTTCGCATTGAGGACCTTGATCTCTGCATCCCGTGCTTTGATGGTGGCCTCGTTCTTAGTGTTGGACTCGCTCATGTTCTTGAGTTGGGTGGCGACCTCCGCATAACGTGTCTCAAACTTCTCCAAATCCGCGCGCACTTGCACAATGCGAGTCTTCAATTCACTGCGCAACTTGTTCTCGGCCATCTCCTTCTTCTTGAGTTGAGATTTGAGTCCGCCAAGCTCCTTCTCCTTGGCGGCGGTGTCGCTGGCCAACTTTGCTTTCTCGGTCTCCAGCGCCTGCACTTGAGAGGACAGTTGTTGCTGCTCTACTTGCAGACGGCGCATGACTTCGCGCTCTCGCGCGGCACGCTTATCGTCTTGCTGTGCAATCACCGCTGAACCGCTTAAACCCAGGACCAGCGCAGTGCACAAAGCGAGAATTGTCTTGGACATGGAGTCCGCTCCTTGAGTATGCATAGCCATCAGAATTCCGAGGCGAGATCGAGCTGGAACACGTCGATCGCCAGCGGCGGCCCATCGATTTCGTTGGCCGAGAACCAGCGGGCGCGCAGGAACGTTGCGCCACCGATGCCATAGCTACCGCCCAGGATCCACCCTTTTGCATCCGTACCGCCCAGATGGAAATCCGAGTCGGTGAATCCATCGAAGACGGCATCGCGCTGCAAATACTTGTAACCGCCAAACGCCTGCCACTTGCCGCGCTCATTCAATTCGTCGTAGCCAACCTTGAGCCTCACCTGGTAGCCAACGTCGCGTGCTTGCTGGTCGATGGTACCTGCCGTCCTCGCCAGGATCTTCTGCCGGTCGTAGCCGATATTCTTTACGTAGTCACCGAGGAGAGATACGCCATAGGGCTCGAAATGGGCCAGATCGAGTTGGGCCGTGAGATTGATGAGCCGAAAATCGGAGGCTAACCCGAGAAGCGGATTCTCGCCGGGCGCGGTAACCACGTTGAACAGCGTATTTCCCTTTTGAAGATATTTCGGGATGCTCGACCGGTTCGCGGGATCCACCACCGGGTCGTTCCTCTCCCCGGCGAGATTCCGGTAATCGTAGTAGGACAGGGCGGCCTTCAGCCTGGCTTTGGGGAAACCATGTTCCGCGCCGGCCTGCAATCCATAGAGCCATTTGTCCTTGCCGCAGCGGGATACCTGGGCGGCGTTGCTGCAGTCGATTTTCTCCAAGGGGAAGGCTCCTGCCGCGAAGAAAGGCTGAAAGTTGCCCTTCAAGACCGGCTTCACCTTCACACCGCCCCCCTCGAAGGTGAGATCGTTATCCCACACCAGATCGGAGTGGAAGAACAAGTTGGGAATTCGCCCTCCGGAGACCGACAGCCACGAATACGGATCAACTTTCAAATAGGCGCGATCCAAGGAGAACGTGCTTCGATTGAACGTGGTTCCTAGGGTTTGATTGTCCGATACGGGATTCGACCCACCGCCGGTCGCCAGGCGCACTCCTATCATCGACCAGTCCGCGAGCTTGATATCGAGTCCAAGTCTAAAGCGTATGCGCCAAAGGTCGTCACTCCTGTTC
The DNA here is from genome assembly GCA_046714645.1 of Burkholderiales bacterium. Taxonomy (GTDB): domain Bacteria; phylum Pseudomonadota; class Gammaproteobacteria; order Burkholderiales; family SHXO01; genus SHXO01. The sequence goes on from JBKKAO010000493.1 coordinate 7,286, forward strand.
GTGTTGAGCAATACTTCGCCCGCTCCGGCGTTGGTCTCCTGGGGACTGATATAGAAGTTCCTGGCGTTGTTCTCGCTGAGCTGATTGCGTTGATAGCGAAGTCGAAAATCGCCATAAAACCGGAATCGCTCCAGCCATTCGGGATATGCCGCAGGCCTGCCCCATTTTTCCTGTCGTGCCGTCGCCGCCACCTCGTCCTTGATCTCCTGCTTGATCTGCTCACGAACGACCTTCGGCACGTAGGGCACGCGCACCACCGGGTCCTTACCCTTCCTGGCTGCCTGCGAATCTTGCGCCGAGCGTTTGGCGTCATCGACAAGCGCTTGCGCCTTATCCTTGGTAAGGATACCGCTTTGAATCAGCTGTTCGATCAGCTTGTTGGTCGTCTGGCGCACGGCCTCGATATCGGCGTTGTTTGACTCCTGGGCCTGTAGCAGCGGATTCGCCAAAAAACTCGCCGCCACCATCATTGCCCACATTATCGTTCTGCTTCTCACTGACTCTTTGCTTTCTAGAATGTGGACGAAAGCCGAAACCGAATGGGCTGCGGAAGACCGTCGGGCGGCACTTCGCGCAAGGGCGGAATGTCCGCCAGCGCCAATTTGATCTTCTTGTCTTTCTCGGCATCGCCGGTCGACTCCATCAACTCGGCCCTATGCACGCTGCCGTCCGGCTCCACCCACACGCCTACAATCACTTTGAACTCCGCACCGCGCAGCCGGTCGTTGCGCGAAAGTATTCTTTGAATCTGAGTCCGCAGAACACCGGCGTACCATGCGAACTTGTCGCCTCCACCGATGGTGGTCACATCGCGCCCCCCCGGCTTCGCACCGAGCCCGAAGGAATCACTCCCGCCCGTGCCCTGCGCGTCGAGGCTCAGCTGTTCTCCGGGGGGCGGTAGATCTGCCTGGGGTGCCGGATCTGGTTTTTCCTCGGGAATTTTCACCTCCTCTTTCTTGATCTCCGGTTCCGGAGGTTTTTCCTCGGGTTTCGGAGGCGGCGGCGGAGGCGGCGGGCGCAATACCGAGATTTCCTGCACCGATCTCTTCTTCTTATGCGTCCCGGTGTCCGTGAACATGCCCATGACCAGGGCCGTAAAAATGCCCGCGAGCAGCGCCGCGCCCGCGATCGTCAGCACCGGCTTCATCCAACGCGGTGTTTCGTGCGAGCCTGGATCGTCGTCGAGTAGCATGTGGGATTGCGCGGCTTACTTGACGATGCGCTGGGTGACCAACCCCAGTTGCGTAATCTCGAGCCGGCCTAGCAAGTCCAACACGTCGATCACTTTTTCGTACTGAACTTTCGAGTCGCCCTTCACCACCACGGGGAAATTCGGTGTAGTGGCCCGATACTGCTGCAGACGTTGCTCCAGCTCCGGCATGGTGACCGGATAGGTGTCGAGAAAGATGCGTCCGTCCTCGGTGATGGTGATGGCCTTCGTCGTGGGTTTGGCCAGACTGGGCGAATTGCTGGCTTTGGGCAAATTGACCTTGATGCCTTGCACCGACGCCGTGGTCATGATGATAAATATCACCAACAGCACATAGGCGAGATCCAGCATGGGCGTCACGTTGATATCGTCGTAGGGTTTGCTTTCGTCTTGGACTTGCATGGAGTTAGTTCGAGTAATCTTCGGCGAGCTTGGTGATCAGCTCGTCGGCGAACACCTGCATGTCCGCGGTGATGCTCTTGATGCGACTTGACAGATAGTTGTAGCCGAACAGCGCCGGAATGGCGACGGCGAGCCCTGCCACGGTAGCCACCAGCGCGGCGGCAATGCCTGGCGCGATGGAGTTGACGTTGACATCGCCCGCGGCGGCAATGGCGGCGAAGGTAATCATCACGCCCACCACAGTGCCCAATAGTCCGAGAAAAGGCCCGCCGGAAATGGCGATGGTCAGCAACACCATCTGGCTGTTGAGGCGATGCGTCTCCTTGACCAGACCGGCATCCAAGGTAGCCTTGATCGCGCCGATGGCTTGCGGCGTGAGCGAGGCTTGTTGCCCGCGCTCTTTATAGGCCTTGAAGCGCCCCATCAACTCCTCCATGCCCACTTTGTAGATGTGAAACAAGTTCGATCTGGAGAAGCTGGCATTGGCCGAGTGCTTCGGGTTCTCTCTCAATGCCGTGTGCAGGCTCGTGAGATCGCCCGTCATCTTGCGGAAAGCGCCAACGAAGAGCTGATTGGCCTTCTCCGTGTGCACCAGGACCAAAGCCTTGCCGATCATGATGGCAAAACTGATCACCAACATGACCATCAAGATGCCGATGATGACCCAGCCGTCAAGCGTTACCGCACCAAGTAGGATCAAAAAATAGGAATCTCCTCCGCCCTCGGTGGACTCGGTTCCGCCCACATTGACGACCTGACTGCCCGCTTCCTGGCTCTTGACGGCAAGGCGTATCCAGTCGCCCGAGCGTGGCTGATTGGCCAGTAGCATCTCATCCATGTCGCCAACGAAGTGGGTGGCAATTTCAACGGCTCCGCTCGATGTACCCGCATTAACCGGGGTCATTCCCATCTCCACGCCGTCGACATACAGGACGATTCGATCTGCGATGGCTACCGCGACATGTTTCCAGGCCCCTAGGGGAATATCGGCGTTGGTGCTGACGCTGCTGCCGCCTGCGTTTGCGTACACTCGCGCGCCCTCCATACCGATCTCGATGGGCCGGTCACCTTCCTTCTGCCGGAACAGCACCGCGCCGCTTTGAGCGGCAGCCGGTTTGATCCACGCCGAATAGGTGAACCCACTGGGAAAATTGAGGGCCGGCGACGCAGCGAGCGTCATGCCGCCCCGGCCGTCGAAGGTGAGCCCGCCACCGATGAGCGAATTGTTGCTTCGCACCGCGGTGAAGTTGGCCACCGGCACCGCGTTGGCCGAGCGGTCCAAGGGCGCAGGCTCGGCATCACCGAAGTGGAATGCGGCCGCCTGTGCGCCATCCCAAGTCCCCTTGGTGTCTTCGGCGCCCACGCCATTGGCATTTCCGGAATAAATGTAGAGCTCTGTTGGTGCACCGGGAGCCACAGTGGGAACCTGCACCCAGACAAACGCCAGCTCATTCACCCCGTCCCACTTCTCGATGTGGAATTTGAGCGGCGTCTTATCGTCCCCGGCGATGAAGCGCACGTCCGAGCCGTCGACGTTGGCATCGGTGAAAAGGAAATTGCCCGTATGCAAGCGCACGAGCACCGGTACCTGGGACAGTGCGCCGTCTGCCGGCGCGGCGATGCTGATCTTGTTGCGATTAACCCAGTCCTTATGCCACCAAGCCGAGCACGGCTCATGAACAAAGGCGAACAGCATACCGGCCAGGGCAAGCAACGAAGGTCTCAATCGAAGTCTTCTTGGAATCAGATCTAAGCAGGGCATTCTGCTGAACCAATATTGCAGGGATGTAACAGCCAGACGCTATAAAGGCTGGTCCGAAGCTATCATTGAATCCCCGCAATCGCCTCCGCCGCCCTGAGAACCGTTAGGCCGGGACCCCGAATTCGCGATGCACTTCTCGCCGAAGCCCAAGACCTCGACATTGATGAATGTGGGCCGGAAGGCCTCCGCAAGAGTGTCTTTCTCTTCCTTGTTACCTCCGAGGCCTCGCGTCAAGTCCTCCGAGGATTTCGTGGCGGTTGATGTGGATGAGCCTGAACTAGCCAAGGTCGCGGCCACCGTCGTGGTGGGTGCGGTGGGCACCCCGGTCGACGACCCGGCGGCCGAAATATTCGGCGCGTTGAGCACCAGCCTGGCGTCCACCACGATGTTGCCGGCCGAAACGATCCCCGCCTCGCCAGCGTTGATCGTGCCGCTCGGCGCGAAAAGAAACACGTCCCCTGGCTTGGGCATGGCCAACGGACCCGGGCCGTCCGGATCGGAGGTCAGTGTACGGATTCCGGAGCCCGAGGCATCGATCGGTGGTACCAGCACCGTGAGACCGTTGGCGTCCTTTGTGCGCCGAGGCGGCTGAGTCGAACGAGAATCGCGCGCTCCCCGTCCAGCGTCGATGTCACCCAAACTGGAGTAGGCCAGAATGTCGCCGCCCTGCATGGTGAGCAACTTGGACTGATTGATGTTGAAATTCCCGCTCAGGTAAGTGCGAATGCCGCCACCCAAGGTCGTGATGATGCCGATCTCCAGGTCTTGCAACGGCGTCGTCAGTCCCGCCTCGATGTTCCCATAGGGTACGATCATATCGATACCACTGCCACCCTCCGTCTTTATCTTCGAGAAAACCATCGAGAGATTGCCCGGGCCTATAGGAGCTTGAGGGGTTAACAGATCCCAACTGTATTCTTTAAGCAAGGGGAGTATTCCCGCAAGAGTCTTCATGCGTTCCGTCAAATCCTTCTCAAAAGCGACCGGGTCTTTCAAGAAGTCCGCTGGGCGGATCCTTTCCATCAGGTTTGTACGGATCACCGGTCCGAGAACCTCCAAGTAGTGGTCCGAGCTACTGGCCGAGAGAAGCGTGGAAAAGTCCTCAGAGCCGAAGAACCCTGGGGGGAAAACTAACGCGAGAACGGCCTTAAGCCCATTGACTTTGTCCTTGCGTTTGCCCGCTTCGAGCAGCGATGCGAAGAAATCGTCGCTTGTTTTCGCACTAAGGTCCTGCTTGAGGCCGGCGGCGATTATGAGTCTCGCACTGCGCGAGATAGGCAGGCTAACGTTGTCTGCGTCTCCACGCGCAACGATGCCCTCCGAAGTACCGAGATCGATATTACGGCCAGCGCGAATGAAAAACTCGCCCGGTCCGCCGATGAACAGTTTTCCTGCCCCATCGAGCGGAATCCCATTGCTGGTGACGTTCTCATATCTGATGTCGCGACCGGCTTCCACCCGGCTTCGGTCCGTCTCCCTTAGGTTTTGCGCGGCCAGTTGTAAGTTGACGATATCGTTGCCCGCCAGGACCTCGAATCGCCGCGGCAAGTAAAGACGGGAATCCGTGATGTCCCCGGTGTTCGCCACGACTGCATACCGTATATCGGGATCTGCGCCTGGTTCCACCAATCTAGGCGCGAGGTTGCCGATGACCGTCACGGCGCCACGTTTGGCTTGCAGCGAGAAAGGCCCGATCACTGCCTCCGGCGCGCGCCAAGAGGGGAGCGCGCTCGGCAACACGTCTGTCGCCTCGACGTTTATCGCGTAGACCTGGTGTGCGGCAAGAACCTTTAATCCACCATCGCTCGACGGGAACAGACGAATCCGATTCGATCCCGAATATCCCGTGGTACGCACATCGCCCGTCATCGCAATCGCGGTGTAGCGCGGCGGTGCAATGTCGCTCCAAAAGGTGTCCAGCGGCGCAGTACTGGCGAGATTGACGTCGCCCAGCAGTGCTTTCAGTTCGGCGGCACTCTCATCCGCGTAGGTGAAAAAGGCGGAGCGAACGTTTTCGAATCCCGGTGTGCTGCCGGCCGCACCGGGCAGCGTCATGATCGTGGGATTGGACACGTTCTGAATAAAGATATCTCCCCGCGCCGATAGTTCGAGCCGGGCGCCGCGCAGGAGCGGGTCGTTGTGCTCACCCATTAAATACAGGGCCGTCCTTGCCGCCGTTGTGCCCAGGTTCTCACCCGCCTTGATCTTTCCTAGGCCTCGTCCAAGAAGGTATTCACCTCCTATTACGTTGCGTTCGGCATTCACCGATACATCGCCCCCTGCCAGAACTTCCAGGGCGGCCGCACCGTTATCCAACAAATAGGCGCGTCCCGAAGCCGGACTCGACGCGGAAAGCTGTTCGACATCCCGTCCAGCGTGGATAAGGATCTGCCCGCCTCCCATCGACCCGATACCTTTATTGAACAGCGCACGGTGACTCCACCATTCCGCCGGGTTAGCTCGTATAACGTCCAACCTGGCGTGGCCCCCCGGTAGCGTGGTGCGTCTGAGCCATTCGTTGATTGACTGCGGACTCGCAATGCCGATGGCGTCGCGGCCGGCGTGAACGGAGATGTCTCCGCCACCCTGGGTAAAGCGGGAATCTGCGGCAGCGATCACACCGGTGCTCATGACCACCGCCGCCGCATTGACAATCCTGAAGTCGCGCCCAGCACCAATTTCGATGCTCCCATCCGCCGAGCGAACCCGGCTGGAGGCCGACGCCAGAGCCACATCTCCATACTCGGCGTCCCTCAAGTCCAGCGTGGCCATGGGGTTGGCCGCGGACAGATCCGCGCCGCCCGCGAGCCTGATACTCCACGAAGATGCGTTGACCGCATCGTCGTTGGGCAATCCGAGGTAGTTGCCGATCGACAGGGTGCGCGCCGAGCGCAGCGTCACACGCCCCGCTTGACCGTCTCTTGTCCAGTTGGCCTCCGTCAAGTCCCATCCGCTCGGCTGTGTAAGGTCGGATTGAGAATACAGTTCGATACCGGCCCGGTAGCGTGCACCAGCGAAAGCGCCACCACTCTCATTCTTCAAGCCGTGCGACAAGCCGCTTGCCGCCGTCGTGAAGGCATCGTATTCACCCCATACGGGATTGCCGCTTGCGTCGAAGCTGGCCGTAACGTTTCCGTCCACTTCAGCAACTTCGTAGCGGCGTCTGCCTTCGATGAACACGCGTGCCGTACGTCCGCCCTCAGCGGCGTTTGAACGCACAGCACCACTCAATGCCATCGAGATGTCGTGATTGTCGTTAGTCCGCAGCGCGGAAAATACCAGTTGCCCGGCGTCGCCACGTGCGCCTGCCGAAATATCCACCAGGCCGCCAGAATTGAACTGAACGCTGCCGTCGCGAGCGTAGAGTTCGACGCTTCCGCCATGTGAGTAGACAGCGGTTGATCCGCTTTCCGTTGAGGTACCGTGCGCGAGAATCTTGCCGCCGGCGCCCACCACCATATCCTCGCCGGCATAGACCCTGACCTTGCCGCTCCCGCGTTCACCGCTTGCATCGATGGTGCCCAGAACGAAAATCGAGCCGTTGTCCGCCGCCAGAGTAAGGTCTTGCGCCACCACACGATCGGCAGGTCGTTGCAGAAATAGGTCTTCACCCGCAATCACCAGATCGCCATTACGCACGCGAATGTCGCGCGACCGGGTAAAGCCCGCGAGATTCAGCTTCGCATTCAACGCCGAGAACGTGTCGATCTTGCCAGCATCGAGAACGACGCCGCCCTGCGTTCCATTCGCCGCAGCGGCCAGGATTGTTCCGTCCAGTACCACGGTGCCGTTTCCTGATGTGGCCGAGATGCGCAGGGTGCCCGCAGCCCCGCCGCCCGTCATGCCGGCGAGGTCCATCCGTGCCCCCGCTTGCATCTCCACCCCGCCTCCCGCGGACGACAGCACGATGGAGCCGGCACCGGCATAGGCCTTCTGGCTGCCGAAGGACTTGACGGCGGCACCGGCATTCAGGACCGCCTTGTCGCCTAGCACAATCTTGTCATCGGCACTGGTGCCCAATGCTTCCAGCGTGATGCGGCCGCCGACGGCATCGACCCTCCCGGTCACCGCGATAGTTCGGGCGGCGAAACTCAGGTTTGCGCCTAGGCCGGACACATCATTGAGATTGGCACTGTGGTCGTTGCCCCGAATGGCCATGGCGTAGAGCCGCCCATCCGGGCCAAGCGCCCGGATCGTCTGCGTAGCCGGCCCGCTACTGGTTATCCTGCCGGCCTCCATGTCAACATCGGCGTTAGCGGCGAGCGACCCGCTCGCGGAAGCGAGCAGCTCTTGAGTAGCCTTGAGATTGACGTTACTGAACCCGTCGATACGCTTATCGCCCTCGCCCATCACGATGGTCTGCGCCAGGACATTGAGTTCACTTGTACCATCCGGGGTCGCCAAACTGCCAGCAGCAGATCCTCCGCGATTGATGAGCACCACGCGCTTCGCTTGCACGCTTGCGATACTGCCGGGGGTGCCGTCGCTCCAACCGAATAAGGATGGCGTGTCCACTTCCACCTCGGCGAAATTTTCACCACCAAGGACCGCATTGCCGTATAGATCTAGTGAGGTGTACGAGCGCAGTCGCAACGACTTCAAATTGCCCAATGCATCGAGCTGCTCCTTCGTCAGGACTAGGGATCCGGGCGCGGAACCCTCGAAACCCACCCTGACGTTGCCGGCCCCCAGAGCAAGCTGGCCCTGATCGCTCAACACGATCTGACTGAAACCATTCGTTGCAGCGGCACCCGCTTGCAGATCCGCCAGCGTCGTGGCGTCCAATATGATGGATCCGAAGGCGGAAAGTTGCGCAGTGCTGGCAATCGTCAGCGTGCCTGCCAAACGCGCCGGATTGTCGCGCCTGAGGCCAACTTGCGATCCGGCTGCGACGCGCACGAAGGCCCCATCCGCTCCCCCACCCGTGTTACGCAACACGAGGTCGGCTGTCGAAAGCTTGGACGCGCCATGAGAGACGATTCGTGCGCCATCGTTCAGGGTCACGGAATTCGATGCCGCCAACATGACTTCTGGACCGGAAAGAATGGTGGATGAATCATTGGCTACGATGATGTCGCCTGCCGTTATCGTGATGGACGTTTCACCGGCGTTATGGGTACGCGTGCCGCCTAACAGGAGACTCGCGCCAAAGGAACTGAGGGTCGGCGCGTCCAACACCAGATAACCATCGGGTACCGCTTGTCCGCCGATCGCGGTCACGGCGAGCTTCTCCGCGGAAATATCCACTTCAGAGATACGTCCGCCATCCTTCGGCTGACCCAAAAGCGAGCCGCGGAAACTCAAAGTGGCGCCCGCACCGAGCACCAACTGACCGGCATCTCTTGGCAAACGGCCCAATGCCCCACCTGACCGCGACGACTGATCTGCAAAGAAACGAGAATCGCTTATTCGATACTCGGATTCCCTTTTCGCTTCGCTTCCGGGACTTATGGCAAACCCCGACCAGCGGCTCTCTGCGATCCGGGTGCCGCTTACCGTGCGATAGCCTGCGACGACGGTGGCGCCGTTGGCCAGCCGCGAAGCCGTCCCCGGGGTCCGGTCCCGGTAGCGAGAATCGTTGAGCACCCTGACGACATAGGCGCCCGGCAGCAAGGCATAGTAGCTGGGAAACAGAGCATACCGCCCTTCCGGCAATCCCGATCCTTTCGACAGGAATACGCTGTCGTAAACATTTCGGTCGGAAGTAAGTCCCTGATCGTTGAGCGTGTAAAGGTGCTGGTCGTACGATGCATAGTCGCCGGACAGCCACGGCAGAATGGCGAACGTATTGTCCTTGAGAAGAGTGTCTCGCGACCCCCCTGGTCCAGGGAGGAATTCCGTGCCCATCACCTCACCGCCACCCGAGATATCGATGTTCGCGCCAGCGGCGACGTTGATTTGCGTCCCTTGGAAACTCACTCGTTTCGGGGACAGCCCGGTAATCGGCATGCCGTTGTAGAACCACTCTCTTCCCGCCACGGTTCCGCCAAAAGGCACGGTCGTCCCATCGCCGGATACACTCGTACTGCTTTGCTCCCCTACAGCCAGCAAACTGCCCGCCTCCAGGCTGATGGTGCCCAGGGGTGCGCGAATATCGCCTTGGTGCTCGATGATATCGGCTACGACGGTCAAGCTTCCACCGGCACTCATAAGCGCTTGCGGACCGCCGCGGGTACGCGCGATCGCCACCTTACCGTGCGTAACCGGCGTCACGCTGACCCCGCCGGTGGTCGACACGTTTTGCTGCCTGATGGAGAACTCGCTCCCGGAAGTGGGATATAGGCGCGCAGATTCGAGGTTCAAGCGTGAGGCACTCGTTACCAATGCGCCTGCAATTCGCGTAGGACGGGAAAGATTGTCCGATGCATCGCTGTCGGCTGCTTTCCCGGTCAACCTCAAGT
>JBKKAO010000494.1:0-3719 GCA_046714645.1 Burkholderiales bacterium
TTTGCCAGCACGCGAGCCTGCTGCTCGAATTGCGACGTAACGCAGGCGTCGATGGTGTAGTGCCCGCTGTTGTGCGGGCGCGGGGCGATTTCATTGGCGATCAAACGGCCGTCGCGCAAAACGAAGAATTCCACGCACAGCACGCCACGGTAGTCCAGCCGCTCCGCGATTTTGATGGCGGAGTCTCGGGCTAGGCGTGCAATGTCTTCATCGACGCGGGCGGGAACGATACTGAAATCCAAGATGCCGTCCGCGTGCTCGTTTTCGGACACCGGATAAGTGGCCAATTCCCCTTGAAAATCGCGCACGACCACGAGGGATACTTCCATCTCTAGTTCGAGCATGCGCTCGAGCACACAGGGTTTCTCACCCAGATCTCGAAATGCGCTCAACAGTTGGTCGCGCGAGCGCACACGAATCTGGCCCTTTCCGTCATAGCCCAAACGGCTTAGTTTCAAAATGCCAGGTAGCAAATTCGCGTTGTGGGCGGCCTCCAGGTCGCTTACTGATTCGATCACCGCGAAAGGAGCCACTTCGACACTGATGCCCGCCAGAAAGCGCTTTTCGCGAATGCGATCTTGCGCAACGGAAACACTCGCTGCTCCTGGGCTGACCAAGCAATACTGCGCGAGAAAAGCCAGCGCACCCGCGGGCACGTTCTCGAACTCGGTGGTGGCCGCCTTGCAGTGGCGGGCGAGTTCTTCCAAGGCGGCGCGGTCGAGATAATCGGCTTGGAGGTGTCGGTCGGCCACGCTTCCCGCGGGACTTTCCGCCCCTGGGTCGAGCACCATCACCTTGTAACCCATGCTTTGCGCGGCCATGGTGAACATGCGGCCGAGCTGTCCTCCTCCAAGGAGGCCCAGCCAGGAACCCGGCGGAATCATTTCCGCGGGGGGAGAGTCATGGCTCGCACGGTTTCTTGCTGCTGGGTCCGGAACTCATCGAGCTTCTTGGCTAGAGCTTTGTCAGTTGTCGCAAGGACGGCGATGGCGAACAGCGCCGCGTTGACGGCACCTGCCTCACCCACAGCGAAGGTCGCCACCGGCACGCCTCGCGGCATCTGCACGATGGAGAGTAAAGAATCCAACCCCTGCAAGTGCTTGCTCGGCACCGGAACGCCCAACACGGGCAAGGTGGTCTTCGCGGCGAGCATGCGGGGAAGGTGGGCGGCGCCGCCCGCCCCGGCGATGATGCAACGCAGCCCGCGGCTCGCGGCCGATTCCGCGTAGCGGAACATGTCATCCGGAGTGCGATGAGCGGACACTACTCTAGCTTCATGGGCGACGCCGAAGCGTTCCAAATATTGCGCGGCGTGCTGCATGACTTCCCAGTCGCTGTCGCTGCCCATCACCACGCCTATCAAGGGTGGAGTCATGACTTGCTACGATTTCTCGCCGATGCGAACGATCTTCATGAGATTGGTGCCGCCGGGCTGGCCGATGGGTTCCCCTAAGGTGAGCACAATGAGATCGCCCGGCTTGACCACGCCGGCCTCGACCAGCTTCTCTTCAGCCAGCCGCAGTAAGGTTTCGCGGCTATCCCCCACGTATTGAAGCATGATAGGAAAGACGTCGCGAAACAAGGATACTCTGTAGCGTGTGGACACTTCCGGGGTCAGAGCGTAGATGGGCACGCCGCAGTTCAAGCGCGACATCCATAACGGTGTGGAACCCGATTGAGTGAGCGCCGCGATGGCCTTCACCTTCAAGTGATAGGCGGTGAACAAGGCCGCCATGGCGATGGACTGATCCACGCGAGTGAACACGCGATCGAGAAAATCCCGGTCCAGCGTCACTTCCTTGGACTTCTCCGCTTCGAGACACACGCGCGCCATGGCTTCCACGGTTTCCACCGGATACTTGCCACTGGCGGTTTCAGCGGAGAGCATCACCGCGTCCGTGCCGTCCAGCACGGCGTTGGCCACGTCGGAGACCTCGGCGCGGGTGGGTACGGGGCTAGTGATCATGGATTCCATCATCTGCGTGGCGGTAATGGTGAGTTTGTTTTTCTCTCGCGCCATGCGGATCATCCTCTTTTGCAGCGCGGGGACGGCGGCATCGCCCACTTCCACCGCGAGATCGCCGCGCGCCACCATGATGGCGTCGGCCGCGTTCACCACTTCTTCGAGCGCGTTGATGGCCTCGGCCCGCTCGATCTTAGCGATGAGCAGCGCTTTCCCGCCGGCCGCGCGCATCAGCTCGCGTGCCATGTACATGTCGGCGCCACTCTTGGGGAAGGACACGGCGAGAAAGTCCGCCTTGATTTGCGCGGCCACGCGGATGTCTTCCATATCCTTCCCGGTCAGGGATGGCGCGGTGAGGCCGCCGCCTTGCCGGTTGATGCCTTTGTTGTTGGACAGTTCGCCGCCGTGGCGCACGATGGTGGTCACCTGGGTGCCGCGTACCTCCTTTACATCGAGCACGAGACGGCCGTCATCCAATAGCAATACGGATCCCGCAGGCGCATCCGAGGTGAGTTCTTTGTAATCCAGTCCGACTCTCTCTTGATCGCCCAGTTCGCACTCGGCATCCAGAATAAAGGTGTCGCCCTTGTTCAAGGTGATCTTGCCGGAAGCGAATTTGCCGATGCGTATCTTCGGACCTTGCAAGTCCACCATCACCCCGACGGTGCGCTGCTGTTCGCGCGCGATCTCGCGTACCAGCATGGTGCGTTTGATGTGATCCTCCGCCGTGCCGTGGGAGAAGTTCATGCGCACGACGTTAATGCCGGCGGCGATCATGCGAGAGAGCACTTCGCGGCTTTCAGATGCCGGGCCGAGCGTTGCGACAATCTTCGTACTGCGCTGCATGGGAGGGAACCTTATAGAAATACCGTTTCACTACGATGCTGCCCGTTGCTCCAGAATCTCGACCGCGGGTAGCTTCTTGCCCTCCAAAAATTCCAAGAACGCGCCGCCTGCCGTGGAGACGTAGCCGATCTTGGACGTGACACCAAACTTCGCCAGTGCCGCCACCGTGTCGCCGCCTCCCGCGAGAGAGAAAGCAGAGGATCCGGCAATGGCATGAGCCAGCTCACGCGTGCCATGGGAGAACTGATCGAATTCAAACACACCCAGGGGCCCATTCCACACGACGGTGCCCGCGTTGGTGAGCAGAGCGCGCAGTATGGCCGAGGTCTTGGGGCCCACGTCCAGTATCAGATCGTCATCCTCCACCGCGCCGGCCGGCTTAGTGGTGGCCGCGGCCGTGGCGGAAAACTCCTTGGCGACCACCACGTCCACCGGCAAGGGCACGTTGCCACCCTTGGCTTGCAGTTTATCCATCACCTTCTTCGCCTCACCCAACAGGGCGGCCTCGCACAGCGACTTGCCGATCTTCATTCCGGCGGCGGCCATGAAGGTATTGGCGATGCCGCCACCGACGATGAGTTGATCCACCTTGTCTGATAGCGCATCCAGCACGGTGAGCTTAGTGGACACTTTCGAGCCGCCGACGATGGCGACCAGCGGGTGTTTGGGATGTCGCAAAGCCTTGCCCAGTGCCTCTAGCTCCGCCGCCAGCAGCGGGCCCGCGCAAGCGAGCGGCGCGTATTTGGCCACGCCGTGGGTGGTGGCCTCCGCGCGGTGGGCGGTGGCGAAGGCATCGTTTACGTAAACATCGCACAAAGCGGCAATGCGCTTGGCCAGAGCATCGTCGTTTTTCTTCTCGCCCTTGTTCACGCGGCAATTTTCCAGGACGACGACATTACCGGGTTGCACG
>JBKKAO010000495.1:0-3833 GCA_046714645.1 Burkholderiales bacterium
CGCGCCCAGATGCACCGGCTGAAACATGAGGTCAGCGTTCATTGAGTGTCCTTGGAAGCCACGGTTCGAGTGGTCTTTCATCAGGAGGCCGGGATTAAGAATCCAAAAAAACGGCGATTGGCAGAGGGAAATTCCGTCCACCCTTCGATCGTTCGACAGGCTCACGATCAGGCTGAAAGGCGTTCCGGTCACCCAATCGCCGTTTCTAGGATAACGGAACCCCATGCTAGAGTCCCATAGGTTCCTTGCCAAGGAGTTCGCCTTGAGCGTGTAGCATTTGGGCCTTTCAATTTGATGAGACATCCCATGAGTGCAAACATGAACGCCGAAGCATTACGTGCCCTGCAGGCGCCGTTAAAAGAACGCTACAAGACGCTACCCGAGTCGGCGCGGATCACGCTCGAGGCCCATGGCCGCCTTGGGGAGGGCATCACCTGCAACGTCGAGACCGGCCGCGCCATGGCACAAGCCGGGCTGCATCCGGCGACCGGCGGTGATGGCCTGTCATTGTGTTCGGGCGACATGCTGCTCGAAGCCTTGGTGGCGTGCGCGGGAGTGACCCTGCGCGCCGTGTCGACGGCACTGGGAATCGATGTTCGCGATGGAGAAGTGATTGCCGAAGGCGATCTGGATTTCCGGGGCACGCTAGGTGTTGCGAAAGATGCCGCCGTTGGCTTTCGCGACATCCGCTTGCGCTTCAAGCTCAAGACCGACGCCAGCCCCGAGCAACTCGACACGCTGTTTCGCCTGACGGAACGCTATTGTGTGGTGTTTCAAACGCTCAACAATAAGCCCGGACTCGCCATCACGAGAGAGATAAACTAGCACCGCGCGCCGTAACGAAAGCCACTCGATGTGTGGGCAGCGCGGCGAAAGAGTTCAGTACCGGCCGCGAAATTCATCCTGCCCGCGCAGATAGGCGCGATTGGTTTGCGCCGTGTTGCGATTGAGCAGTGGGCGGCCATACAAAGGATGCCGTAGGCTGCGGACCTCGTGCTCCACGGTAAACAACGGTTCATTGGTGTCCAGGTCGGCAATGTGCTGGAAGCGCCATTCGTGAGCGTCGGTCTCAAGCGAAATGAGTTGCCGGTCGATGAGCCGGCGGTACGGACCGGAGAAATCACTGAGGTAGATTTGCATGTGATGGCCGTCGTAGGACGGGATCGTGGCGCTGGTCTCGCGAAAGTACAAGCGTTGGCCATCCCCGGCATGGATGGCGGCGGCCGGCGCACCGTCGCGGCGTACTAACTCCCCCGGGGCGCCGATAATCTCGCAGTAGAAGCGCGCGATCCTCTGCGCGCTGGAGGCGGGCACGTCGAACTCGACGTAAGGCATGCCGAGATCTATATCGCCGAACTCCGCGGCTGGCGTGTGGCAACGAAAGCGATTCCCCCAGGGGCAGGTGATGTCCATGAACGCGCCTCGATCGGCGAAACGGAATTCAGTGCCGGCAAGTGCCGGCTGCACCCGTTCCAGCCGCTCCTTGAGCTGCGCCAGGTCCGGCAGCACCAGCCCGATGGTGCCACGCAAACATTGCGGCTCGCCGGTGGGCAGGTGCATCTGGTTGCGTCCGATGTTGATCCACATGTTGTCGAGCTCAACCATCATGTATGGATCGCGCGTTAGCCCCAGGCCCGAGACGTAGAACAGCGTGCCCAGGCGTTGGTCGGGCAGCGTGACGTTAACGTGCTCCAGCTTGACGATGTTGCCGACGTCTTCGGTGGTGCGGTCGTAGGTGGAAGTCATGGATGGGTTCTCATTGGATTGCGGCTCCGCAGGTTTAATTGAGACGAGATTCATGTCGTGCCCGCTCGACATAGCGATCGGCATCCTCCTTAAGTAGCAGCCGCTCGCGGACCAGCGCGGCAGCGGTCTCTTCCACCTTGGCGACATATTCGGCACGATGGGCATAGCGTTCAGCGATGGAGAGTCGCGGATCGCCCGTGGCCTCTCGCGTGGCCTTATCGGGCGCGAACGCGAGATAGCTGCCATCGCGATCGGCCAGCTCGCCAACCGGATAGGGCGCCCGGTACGCGTTCCACCCCGTATAGGTGGCGAGTGGGACGGCGATGTCGGGCAGTCGAATACCGGCTACCTCGTTGCCGTCGGCGTCGACCTTGCACACCAGCACGCGGTAGGCCTGGCGGGCGGGCTCTGGCTTCACCCAATCACCGGGCGGTGAGATGGTGTTGGTGATACGCATGACCGCAGCGTTGGGAATGGCGGGAAATCCCGTGCTGTCCGCTGCGACCAAGGTACCGTCTATGAGCGTTGGCGTTCTGCTCGCCGGTGGCGCCTTGCCGGACACCACCCATTCGTCGAGCGCGACCAGGAGCGCGCGTACGGCGGGCATCGGATTGTGGGGGTTGCGCGGATTAACATTAGGGCCGGGGTCGGTGGTGGCGCCGGCACGGCCCGTATGCTGGGTGCCCGCGATCAGATAAACGCGCGCATTGTCCGGCAGCTCGACGTCGTGTCTGCCGAGCGGATCGGTGTGCAGCAGCGAGGCGCCCTTCTGCCAATATTCCGTCGATGTGTTGATTTCCATCATCATCGGATCGGACCCATCGCCACGAAACAGCGATCCCTTGGCGCCGGTGAGCGGATCGGCCATCAACGCTGTCGAGAACGGGAAGGCGTTTTCCGGGAAGTCGTGATCCTCGTGTTGGGTGTTGGTGCGCGCGGGTTGGCCGAACGGCGTATTGAAGAACAGGCGGCCCACCCCGCCGATGTGTGCCAGCACGCCGTCGAACACCCGGCGGCCTGCCTCGTCGCGGTTGAAACCCTGCGAAATGTGATCGCGAAGATAGCGGGCGGATTGCGAAATGCCGATCGCCAGCACGTGCTGGACTGGGCCGCCGGTGATGGCCGCCGCCGCGCTGTCATAGCGCAACCAACTCACGACGTCGCGGGTGGCGGCAAAGCCCAGGCCCAGCACCTTGGGGTTTTTCGCTTGATAGTGGAACTCGTACAGCACGCCGGGCCGCGGCTTGACGCCTTCGGGAAGCAGCTTAATGGACTTGCTATCGATGAAGGCCCATTGATTAGCCGGGATCTCCCGTGGCGTATCGGCAGCACGCTCGCGCTGCGTGAGACGCGCCCGAGTCTGGTCGAGGTTTGCTGCCTCATAGGAGAGTTTGAAGCTCTCCAGCACGCCGCCGCGGGTACCCGATACGAATTCATCGCGTATCTCCTGGACAATCGGCTTGCCGTCATCGGTGGCGACCGGCGCCTGCATACCCAGACCGCCATTCGCGCGCGGGGCATCCGGATCCCAGCCCGACCAGACGATGGTGTAGCCCATCCGCAGAGGGAAGCCGTTGCCCACGTCCGCCTCGGTGCGCGGATCGTTCACGCCCTGCGGACCGTCCGCGATATTCCCGAACAGCATCTTGCGGCCGCGATTGTTTACCTCGTAGAGTATGCGACCATTGCCGCGCGCCGGGTCTCTTGGACGCAGGATGAACACATCTGTGCTGTATTCGACGCGACCGCGAGCATTGCGCGGCGCCTTGCCGATATTGGCGATACCCTGGTTGGCCGGGTCACGCGGATCGACCTCACCACGCGCGGTGCCGATCAGGCGCTCGTAAGCACCTGCGGAGCCAAACTCCGCACCCTCCGCCAAGAGGTCCACACTTTCGATGTCCAGCGAAACAAGCATCGTTCAGACGAACGTGAGGTCGGCCTCTGCGCCCATCATCCAAGCGCCGACCGTTTCGAAGTGGCCCAGCCGTCCTTGAAGATGTTGGGTCACCGTGTGCATGTCGCGGAAACGGCGTTCGAGCGGATGGCTTGCGAACACCGCCGAGGTACCGGTAGTGTTGTAGGTG
>JBKKAO010000496.1:0-2938 GCA_046714645.1 Burkholderiales bacterium
GCTTCAACTACGGCCGCGGACCCCCTGACGTTCTCGAATGAACATCATCGTGGCGCACTTGACGGGGAACTCCGTAGAGCATAGTTAGAGGGCATTTGCTTCGGCTTTGCCAGAACACGCGGTCCAAAAACCAAGAATCGCGAGCGCGAAGAATTGGCTAGCAACAATTCCGCAAAATACCCCGAAAAAGATCTCGCCATAGCGAGTAAAGCTAAAGAGCGTGGTTGCAGCAAGAATGGAAAAAAGCGCGACGTGCGCAAATCTCGCGACGGGTGCCTGACGATAGGCAAGTAAGAACTCTCCCGCATTCGTTGCAGCTCTTAAGGCGGGATTGATTGTGACCCTGGCCGCCGCCTCGAGTCCCGCGAAAAGCAAGCCAATGGCGGCACCGAAAAGTAGGGGCATTCGATACTCTTGTTGCGGCCACATGCCCGTCGCAATGCCCCACAAAACGACCACAGCAAAAGCAGCATTCGGCCAGGGCGAAATCAGTCTGTACAAGCGCCGCACTGATTGAATGCCCTCTAAGGAAGCTCTGATTTACCCACGCGTGATGATGCATCATTGAGTCTTACGCGGGAGGCACGATGAAGCAGCACACGCTGACGGGTTTTGAGAAGTACGGCAAGACCACGCGGCGGGCGCAGTTCCTGGCGGACATGGAGCGGATCATTCCGTGGACCGAGCTGGCGGCAGCGGTACAGACGGCCTACCCGAAGGTCAGCGAGAACGGCGGCCGGCCGCCGATTCCGCTGGAGCGGATGTTGCGGATCTACTTCCTGCAGCTGTGGTTCAACCTGTCGGATCCGGCGGTGGAAGAAGCGCTGTACGACTCGGTGGCGATGCGCGCCTTTGCCGGGATTGATCTCGGGCTCGAAGGCGCTCCCGACGAGACCACGGTGTGCAAGTTCCGGCATCTGCTGGAGCGCAATGAGCTGGGCAAGGTGCTGCTGACGGCGGTCAACGACCACCTGCACCGTAGCGGCATCAAGATCGCCAAAGGCACGATTGTGGACGCGACCATCATCGGCGCGCCGAGCTCGACCAAGAACCGGGAGGGCAAACGCGACCCGGAGATGCACCAGGCCGCGAAGGGTCAGCAGTGGTACTTCGGGATGAAGGCGCATGTCGGCGTCGATAGCAAGACCAAGCTGGTCCACACCGTGTTGGCGTCGGCGGCCAATGTTCACGATCGCGACGCACTGCCCCATTTGCTGCATGGCCAGGAGACGCGGGTCTGGGGTGATCAGGGCTACCACGGCCAGACGGCGGTCATTCACCGGCGTGCGCCGCGGGCCAAGGACTTCACCAACAAGCGCTATCGGTTCCACGGGCAGATCAACGCCGTCGAGAAGGCCAAGAACCGCAACAAGTCGCGGGTCCGCGCCAAGGTCGAGCACGTGTTCGGGGTGATCAAGAACATCTTCGGCTTCCGCAAGGTTCGCTACCGCGGTTTGGCCAAGAACCTGCACCGGCTGGAAGTTACCGCCGCACTCACCAATCTGTACCTGGTCCGACGACAACTGCTCCGAACGTAGGAGACGTGTCGACGGCGATCGAAAAATGGCCAGAGTAGATGCGAATAGCCCTGAATCGATGCGATCACACCGCGCGTTCCGCAATCTTCACGCCAAACCGCTGCCGACACACGCTCTCATGACCAGTTCTTCAGAGTTTCCCTAACTTCGAAATGCCGTCCGGCAATTCAAACTTCTTGGCCCACTTCGGTCGAGTACGTGAACCGCAGTGATGACAATCAACATACTTTGGCGGCTTCATTTACGTATCCTCCTATGCATACCGCACCATCCGATCAAAAATTTCCGCTGCCTGAGGATCGGCACTGTCGTAGGCCAATCGCCTACAGTACTGAACGATCATAGGATAGGCGCGCAGCAATGCTTGGCTGCACTCGTTGCCATCCGGATCCACGAGCACGCCACGTCTGACTGACCAACTGCTCCAATAGCGGTCATCCAGTACCCGCTCACTGGCATATAGCTGAAATAGCTTGCTTTGCGCAGTCGATGGACGAGCCGTGCCGGACTTCCATTTCGCCGCAACGACCGGCGATGTTGCGCACCAAGTTGCAAGAATTTCGGCGGAAAAGCTGTAGTAGGGTGAACGCGTCGGAAGCAAATCAGCAGGACTGACTTTGCGTGCCACACGGGGAGGAGGGCGCGTCCAAGCCTTGGGACGCTGGGATTTGCGGGATGACCTTTGGCGAGGCACAGCCAGACTCACGACTCCAGATGGAGTGCGGCCCGGTCCCGCTCGCGGTCTAGCCAGTGCCGGTGTGAGCCCACACCTAAAAGCTGGTGCCACAGCTCCGGAAGCTGTGCCGGGGATCGCGTACCCCGTCGTTCGTATCTCAATGGCTGCGCGCCACAGGACGCGCTGCCAGAAAATAGCAGTTACTCGAGCAGGTCTGCAAGCTCATCGGGTAACTCGCCACGTTCCGCCATACGCCACAGATCGATGCTCTCGAGCCATGTCTCGTGTGCCTCCATCAACTCCGAGAACGTTCGCTGCCGAAAGGTCCCACGCCTGCTGTACTCATCAAAACGAGAAACCGCGCGCACTGCCTCAATCAGATTCTTCGGCGCTCGCCACGGCCGATCATCGCCATAGCGCCTCCGATATTCCCGATGACGAAGCCGCTGCTTCTCTTTGTTTTCGTCATGATTCGCGTAGTAGTGCAAGAGCGCTTTTTTTCGCTTTACTTCCTTCTGAGACAGACCTCCGTGCTTCGCGCGCGTTTCTGCCTTCAAACGCTCAACCCATGCCGCATGCCCCGCGTTTGGACTCGCCATGTCACCCCCCGATCGGCTTGCGCCAATCGATAATCAACGTCACAGCAGGTATCCACTCTCCCGTACGTCGATCAATCCAGCCGCCGCCGCGCGCGCGCACGACATCGGCGTACTCGGGGAAGGCC
>JBKKAO010000497.1:0-3746 GCA_046714645.1 Burkholderiales bacterium
GATGCACACCGACCAGGGCATCACCGGCACCGGCATCGCCACCAGCTATACGCCCATCGAGGCAGCGGTTCACACCTTCCGCAGCGGAATAGGCGAATTGATCCTGGGCGCCGATCCCACCGCGCCGGAACAGCTGTACCAGAAACTGTTCTCCCTTACCTGGCAGCGCTTGGCCCACGAGAAGGGGTGGTCGCGCGAGGCGTTGGTGCGCATTTCTGCTGCCATGGACATCGCCTGCTGGGACATCATCGGCAAGGTGGCAGGATTGCCGCTGTATCGCTTGTTCGGTGGTTATCGCAGCCAGGTGCCGTGCTACGTGACGTGTGCGTATTATCGCGACGGCAAGGGAATGTCCGAGTTGCGTGACGAGATGCAAATGCTGAAGGCGCAGGGCCACCAAGGGTTCAAGGCCAAGGCCGGCGGTGTTTCGCTGGCCGAGGACATCGAACGCTTGGCGCTCATCCGCGAGGTGATCGGCGAGGACAAGGATCTCATGGTCGATGTGAATCGCGGTTGGGATCTCGCCACCGCCATCGAAGGTGCCCGTTTGATGGAGCCACTGCGCCCGCGTTGGTTGGAGGAGCCGGTGCGCTGGGCGGACGACCGGCGCGAACTCAAATTGCTCGCGCGCGAAACGCGCATTCCGCTCTCGGCGGGCGAGAGCGAACTCACCAGCTATGGCTGCCGTGCACTGCTAGAAGAAAAGGCGATTCAGATCCTGCAGTTCGACTGCACCATGATGGGCGGTTTCACCGAGGGAAGGAAGCTGGCGGCGTTGTGTGAATTCGATCACGTCCAAGTCGCACCTCATCACGATTGCTTCATCCACGCCCACATCGTCGCCGCCACGCCGGCAGGGTGCATCGTTGAATCCTTCACCGATCCGGAGCGCGATCCTCTGCAAGCTGAACTCTTCGAAGACCCGCCCAAGATCGCCAATGGTTGGTTGACCTTAAAGGAAGCGCCCGGGCTTGGGTTGACCGTGTCAGAAAAGGCGCTGGCGAAGTTCGGCGAGAAGATCCTCTAACCTTTGGGAGGCACCATGCCGATTTGGCTACCGAGAAGACTGCCGTCCTAAACGGAGTACCTTGCTCTGGGCTCGCTCACCGACCAACGGATTCTTCGCGCAAGGACAGGTCCCACTCCTTCCACCTTGTCGAGATCATCGGGACCCGCCGCGATTACCGCCTCCACCGATTCGAACCTGTCGATCAACCGGCTTGCGCGGATGGGGCCGACCTTGGGTAGCCCTTGCAGGATATGAAGCTGAAGAGCCCGCTTCGATTTTGGACGATATCCCGCGCGCGGCAGAGTGCCTGCGGCCCCCGCATGAACTTGCCGTCCTGCGAACAGCATCAATTGGGCGGATTCTTGCGGGTCGCGAGCGCGTAACAATGGAATACCAAACACGACGGTGGCCGAAATAAGTGCGCCCTGAATGGCTTCCCGGCTCATTCCACAGTGCGTAATGTCACGGGCAGTGCCTTCCAGAAGGATGACAGGTCTCAGTGGATTGCTCGCGAGCCTATGCGCCTGACTCAGGAATCTACCATCGATAATCGATTGGACGAGATCGCGCAAAGTCTTGCGCTCGACCAGCAACTGGCCACCGATCTGGTAGTCGCCCTGCCGCAGGCGCGCGATTTCCACAATGCAATTGGGCTGATGCTTCAAAGCATCAACCACCTCGCTCTTGGCCTCGCGGTCGTCCGCAATGACGCGAAGGATGCGATCGCTCATGGCCGGTACCAGTTCACCAGATCGAATCGCTTGCGACCCTTCAGCCGGAACGCCCCGAAGTCGCGGCGATCGACGGTAAGAACGTGGTATTCCCCGATTATTTCGGCCAGCCAGATCAGGGCGGCATCCGCCAGATCTAAATCGAGATTTGCATACTTCGCGAGATATACAGCGAGAACAGAGTAAGCCTCCGAGGGTATCTCGGCGACTTGTAGGCCGCCTTTCTCGATCCACGCCAAAAGTTGGATCTTCGCGCGCGTGCTGAGGAAGTGACACGCTTCGACAATGACCGGAGAGGCTGTTACCAGGGGCGCCCTGTTGCCTCGAAGGAATTCGATGGCTTCATCGTGCAATGAATCGCGGCGCAGGTAGAGCGCGACCAGGAATCCCGTGTCAACCACGAGTCTTGCCACGGAATCGTTCCTTGATCAGGCGTTTGGAATTGCGGGCAATGTCGCCACGCGGAGTGTTGTCCGTGCCGAATCCGTTCTTCCCAAGGTCGAAGGACGTGGCTTGAGTGGTGGAATCCGACAGGAGACGTTGGAGGGCCTCTTTCACGGCTTCGCTCTTCGTGACGCGGTGGTTTAGACAGTATGCCGCGAGTTCTTGCTCTACAAGCAGCGGTAACCGGACGGTGAGTGGCATGGGCCGGAGATGTCGTACAAAGATGCGCATATTGTATCACTGCGGATCCGTCGGGAGTTGCGAGGGTCCAGCGGCACTGTGATCCCACGCACCACCTTTAACGGCCATTCATTCAATCTTGAGCCCAAGCTCCTTGACGATCTTTCCGTAGCGCTCGTAATCGGTCTTCATCATCTGAACCGCTTCGAGCTGGGTGCTGGCGAGAAGTTCGGCGCCACTCTCCTCCACCTCCCGTCGAAACTCTGGTGTAAGCATCGCGCTTCGAAAAGCTTCGTGCAGCTTCTTGACGATCGGCTCGGGGGTGCCCGCAGGTAGAGCGAAGCCGCTCCATGTCGATTCGTCATAGCCGGGAACCCCTCCTTCCGAGATCGAAGGAATGTTCGGTAATGGCCCAAGGCGCCCCCCGGAAGTCACGGCTAGGGCGCGTAGCCTCCCTGATTTGAGGTGATGCAGAGTGGCGAGCGGAAAACCGAAGGCCATATCGATCTGTCCACCCATCAAATCTACTAAGGTCGGGGCGTCACCCTTATAGGGAACTTGCACGAGATCGATGCCCGCCATTCGCTTCAGACGCTCTCCCATCAAGTGCTGTACCGATCCGGGGCCCGACGTTCCGTAAGTGAGTGTCCCTGGTCTTGCCCTCGCCGCGTCGATCAGATCCCTAAGAGAGTGAATCGCGGAGTCTGCCTTGACGACTAGAATTGCAGCGGCCTTCACCGTCAGAATGAACGGCCGCAAGTCTTTGAGTGGATCGAATCCGGCGTTTCGATGGAGGTGCGGACCGACCGCGACGGTCGAGTGGATGATAAAGGTCACCGTGTAGCCGTCAGGTGGGGACTTCACCCCGACGGCGGTCCCGATGTTCCCACCTGCCCCCGGACGATTGTCGACAATGACGGACTGCTTGAGTCGTTGCGCAATCAGCGGCGCCAACTGCCGGGTGCGTACGTCGGCACTGGAACCTGCCGGGAAAGGGACGATGATCTTGATGGGTTTCGACGGGAAATCTTCCGCCGCGAGAGCGAGCCCAGGGCCGAGGACGAACGTGAGAATGACGAGCGAACGTAGCCATGAATACATGATTCCTCCAGGTCTAATAGGGTCGGACTCGATTTATGAGCCCTGCTTAACCGGCCGTCCCTTGGGTAGCGGGGCGGCTCGTCTGCCGGAGAGCGCTTCTATCTTGGCACGGAAGTGCTCGCTGCCCAGGGCCCAGGCCTTGTTGGCCGCTTCCCGGATCGCCTCGATAGGGTTAGAACCAGTCTGCCAAGTGGAACTCTCGAATCATCGAGAACGGCCTTTTCGGTGCACTTGTTGTCATTGGATGCAACTCCCCTGGTTGATTTATGTGAGTCGGCGTG
>JBKKAO010000498.1:0-2507 GCA_046714645.1 Burkholderiales bacterium
TCTTCGAATCTCATCTTCCGGTTCTCCTGTAGGTAGCGAGTCCGGCTTATGGGGGCGTCTTGCATCCCTCCTCCACAAACCGGACAGATTACTTGCTAAAAACCGGACAAATCATTTACTCCCGACAGGCATTTATTACCATTTGATTAAACCGTGTATATCGTATATTGTGTTCGCCTCCAGCGATTGTTTCGCTCCCTAGGAGGAATTAGCCCATGCGCAATGCCCAATCGAATTCCACGACCGCCACAGCCAGCCCAAAGCGAACATCCCCGGCAGCCCGGGGCAAGCGCACGAGCGCGGCCGCGCTGCTCAGTGACATCGTAAGTAAACCCGCGCTCAAGACCAAGCCCGCCAAGGCTAAGAAGCAATCCTCCAAGAAGGTCAAGCGCGACAAGGTCGTACGCGATAGCTTCACCATGCCTAAGGCGGACTACGGACTCATCGACACGCTCAAGAAGAAGTGCCTAGGGTTGGGAGTGGCCGTCAAGAAAACCGAGTTATTGCGAGCGGGGCTTGCGGTATTGGAGGGTATGCCGGGCGATGGCTTGGTAGAGATGATGCGCAGTCTCGATAGAGTCAAAACCGGGCGTCCGCCGAGCACGGCGAAGAGGAAGAAGAACGGCAAACCTAAGGGAAAGAAGCAATGAATTCAGCGAGTCAAACCGCCGCCGGCCGCGTAGGTCCCGGCACGCCAGGACCATCGGCGAACGCCAAGCGAGAAGGCGCACGCGTGGCCCCTGAGATGCTCGGTTCGCAGGTCGTGCTCGATCTGTACGAATGCCAGAGCGAGCACTTGGACGATATCGGCTGGGTGAAGGCAACACTCCTGGATGCCGCCCGCGCCGCCGGAGCGACCATCGTCGAGACGGTCTTCCACAAATTCGCGCCTTGGGGAATTTCCGGAGTCGTGGTGATCGCGGAATCCCATCTCGCGATCCACATCTGGCCGGAGAACCGCTACGCCGCCATCGACGTGTTTACTTGCGGCGACAGCGTGCGCATCGGTGACGCCTGCGCATTGTTGACCCGAGAGTTTCAGTCCAAACGGCCCGTGCAAATGAGCTTCGCTCGCGGAGAACAGATGTTTCCAGATGTCCGCCAAAACGCAAAGTCGTCGGCTGTGCGCAGTATCACACCCTCGGCGAAGACGTCCTAAGGAAGAGCACCGCGTTTTAATACGCGCGCAACGGTGCGAATCGCGACACCGAATAACGGTTCGCCCTGGGTGCGGCGCGGGCCTATCCTCGCTCGGGATTCGACTCTGTCCGTGATTGGCGGACGAGCCGGTCAAGACGCGTGTGGTGAATCGCTGAAAGTGAGCACGAGGCTCAGGTCAATATTGATTTGATCCCGGTGAACTTCAGGATGCGGGCATCGGCCTGACACGAGATCGTCACACTTCCTTAATACACTGGAAGGCTAAAGACCGGCAATTCGCCGTCTTTGCTCAAGGAAGGTAAAAACCAATGTACAGGAAGCGCTTTACATTTGCCGTGCTCACTCTGGCGAGCACTCTCGCGCTGGCGGATCCAAGTTTCGTCAACGGCATCACCATTGCCGGGGAAACCATCGATGACACCGGAGAGCCTGGTGCTAACGCCGGACGGCTCGGCATGTTCTCGGACATCTACTACGATGCGGCGCGCGAGGAATGGTGGGGTCTTTCGGATCGCGGCCCGGGTGGCGGCGTGCTCGACTACGCCACGCGCGTACAGCGCTTCTCCCTTCGCTTTGACAAGCACTCGGGAGCGATTTCCAAGTTCAAGGTGTTGGAAACCATCCGGTTTGAGGACGGAAGAAACTTCCTGTCCGATCCCACCAACCCCGATGTGACCCGCCCGCGAGCCATGAATGGTCTGAATCCCTTGGCGCTTAACGGGGATGCCAGCCTGCTCGGGCAAAGCTTCGATCCGGAAGGAATCGTTGTGGATCCGCGCGACGGCAAACTCATCGTGTCGGACGAGTATGGACCTTCGGTCTACAAGTTCTCGCGAAGTGGCAAGTTGGTCAAGGTCTTCGAGACCCCGGCGAATCTGGTTCCGAAAATCGGTGCGGCGATTGACTATGTGGCGGGTCGTGACCGAGGGCTGAACGCCGGGCGGCAAGACAACCGTGGCTTTGAAGGATTGGCCGTCACGCCGGACGGAAACAGACTCCTCGCGGTGCTGCAAGACCCGCTCATCAACGAGCATGAGTTTCTCGTATTGGAGCGAGACAACCGGGGGCTCGGCGTGAATGACCCGGCGGGTAACGGTGTAACCGGTTCGAAGCGCGTGTACCGCATCAACATCGAGGGCGGCACGGATGTGACCAATATCGTGCTGCCTGCCGGAGATCTTTCAGGCAGCGGAGTCGTGCCGGTCAGCAAGTCCCCCGTGTGGATCGATCTCGCAGCCAGCACGGTGTTGCCCAACGGTAAGAAAGCGGAGAAGTGGGAAGGGCTTGCCATCGGCCCACGTCTGCGCGATGGTAGCTATCTCATTTTGGCTGGAACCGATAACGAC
>JBKKAO010000499.1:0-5966 GCA_046714645.1 Burkholderiales bacterium
ATCGATAGTGCTCACCGCGCGATCGCCAGCGTCTGGGATTACTGGAGCTGGACGCTCGGCGCGGTGTACGTCGAAACCCCCGACCCGGCCGTGAACTTCCTGGCCAATGGTTGGCTCGTATATCAAACGCTGGCCTGTCGCATGTGGGCACGTTCGGGATTCTACCAGTCCGGAGGTGCCTACGGCTTCAGAGACCAATTGCAGGACGCGATGGCCTTGGTGCATGCCGAGCCTCGCTTGCTCCGCGAGCACCTGCTCCGCGCCGCGTCGCGGCAGTTTCGCGAAGGAGACGTGCAGCATTGGTGGCATCCTCCGGCCGGGCGCGGGGTGCGTACGCACTTTTCGGACGATTACCTGTGGTTGCCGCTGGCGATCTGTCGTTATGTGGGCATGACCGGGGATACTGGAGTGCTGGACGAGAACGTGCACTTCTTGACTTCGCGTCCATTGCGTGCCGACGAGGAAGCCAACTATGATCTGCCGCAGATTTCTGACGATGTCGGCACGCTCTACGAGCATGGTGTCCGCGCGATCGACCACGGATTGCGATTCGGAGCGCACGGCTTGCCGCTGATGGGTTGCGGGGACTGGAACGACGGCATGAATCTCGTCGGTCAACACGGCAAGGGAGAAAGTATCTGGCTGGGATTCTTTCTCTACGATGTGCTCATGCAGTTTGCCGAGCTGGCCCGCATGCGCGGCGATGCAGGCTTCGCCGAGCGCTGCCAGGGCGAAGCCGCACAACTACGCCGCAACATCGAACACAGCGGCTGGGATGGGCAGTGGTACCGGCGCGCCTACTTCGACGACGGCTCAGCGCTTGGGTCGGCGGACAACGCCGAATGCCAGATCGATTCCATTGCGCAGAGCTGGTCTGTGCTGTCGGGCGCCGGTGATCCGGCACGCGCGCGCATGGCCATGGAGGCGATGGACAAGCGCCTGGTGCGCCGCGAGCATGCGATGATTCAGCTTCTGGATCCGCCCTTCGACAAGTCGCAACTCAATCCCGGCTACATCAAAGGCTACGTCCCCGGCGTGAGAGAGAACGGCGGACAATATACGCACGCAGCGATCTGGGCCGCGATGGCGTTCGCCGCTTTGGGCGAGGGCGCTCGCGCCTGGGAATTGACCGCCATGATCAACCCGCTGAATCATGCGCAATCGCCGCTGGGCGTGGCCACGTACAAAGTGGAACCCTACGTGATCGCAGCCGACGTCTATGCACTCGCCCCGCACACCGGCCGCGGAGGATGGACGTGGTACACGGGTTCGGCTGGCTGGATGTACCGCTTGATCGTGGAATCGCTATTGGGGCTCAGACTGGAAGGGACAAAAATGCGCTTCACCCCGTGTCTTCCCGAGGACTGGAAGGCGTTCAAGATGCACTACCGGTACCGAGAAACCACCTACCACATCGCTATCTTGCGCACGCCAGAAGGAGATGGCGAGGCAAGCGTAACTGTCGATGGCGTAAAGCAGAATGACCAAGCTTTTTCTCTTGTCGACGACCATCGTGAACACACGGTCGAAGTGAGACTCGGCTTTCTCCGCACCGGCGCGACGCAACACACGGCCGAACGAGCAACCTCGCAGATCGTAGCGTAACACGGCCGAGTAGCCTCAAGAGGACTCGTTTCGAAATAAAGTGACTATCTATTTGTCCGAAGGGTCATCACTGTGAGGCCAGTGGGGTAACGAGCGGGACCGGTAATCGGCGCGAATCTTCAGTCCCTCGGATCATTCCGTGCACGCGTTAAGTCCAGGCGTATTCGAAGGCAAACGACTTTTATCCCATGCCGGTCTTCATCTTCTCTTTTTGTTGTGCGCACCCCTAATTCACGGCGTGCCCAGCCAGTGTCACGAGCATTCTGCCCCTCGTAATAGCGGACGTTCTGTTCGGTAGCACACACCCGCGCCCGGTGTTCACCCGCTTCGTCCCGCGCCAGGGTACTCTGTGTGGCACCGCACATACGAGCTCATAACATGGCGCTACACTCCCGCAAACGTCTGGTTCCGCATACGATTTGGCTCCTCTGGTCGCTAGTACTCGACCTCGGGCTCGGTGCCGTTCTGGATGTTTTAGCCGCCGTTTAAGTTTTCTGCTAGAGCATGAACCCTTGAAGCAAGTTCCGATTGCAAACAGTCTGCTTGCGGCCCTGCCGCGAAGGGACTACCAGCGTGTGATGGCTGGCTTAGAGCCGGTCACGCTGACTTTCGGCGAGATCCTCTATCAGCCCGGGAAGCCCATCCGGCATGTGTACTTTCCCTGCGACTCGTTGGTGTCTTTGCTCACGGCGGTCGAGGGACATATGGACCTGGAAATCGGCTTGGTTGGGCGTGAAGGCATGCTAGGGATTCCGGCGGCGCTCGGGATAAAAGATTCACCGGTCCGCGCCCTGGTACAGGGAACCGGAACAGCCTTGCGCATGACATCCGCGCACTTCCGCAGCGAGTATGGCAAGTGCGTGCCCTTTCAGAGCGAAGTGAACCGGTATATCCACGAACGTATCGTTCAAATCACACAGACCGCCGCCTGCAACCGCTTTCACCCGGTGGAAGCCCGCCTCGCCCGCTGGCTCCTGATGACGCGCGATCGCATGGGAACGAATCACTTTCATCATACTCATGAGATTCTCGGCAACATGCTGGGCGTGCTGCGGGTTGCCGTTACCAACGCCGCCAGCGCCCTGCAGCGACGCAAACTGATCAGCTATAGCCGGGGCGAAATCAACATTTTAGATGGGAACGGTCTGGAAGCCGCCGCGTGCCGGTGTTACCAGATCGTCAAGACCCTAGCCCCCAGAGCGCAGGATTAGCGCGGGGCCTTGAAACCGTGCCGCAAATCACTTCCTTCGACTTTTGTACGTCTTCGCACAGACGATGCGTACACCGCCGCGTATTCTTGCGCACATTGACCTGTACTGGAGCGCAGCCGTGAATCAAATTGAGAATGAAGCCTTACGTCCTGCCACAACTCCTGCCACGACAACTCCGAAGAAGCATCAACTGCCGCCTTTGGAGTATGACTATGCGGCGCTGGAACCCTATATCGATGCACGCACCATGAAGCTGCATCACGACGTTCACCATGGGGCGTATGTGGAGAAGCTGAATGCAGCGTTGGAGAAATTTCCGGAGTTTCAGAACTTCTCGGCGTTGTGGTTGTTACGCAACCTGGACAAAGTGCCGCAGGAAATCAAGTCCGCGGTTCACCACAACGCGGGAGGTCATGTCAATCACAGCATGTTCTGGCGGGCCATGAAGCCTGGCGCCGCGAGCGAACCCAAAGGACTGCTGCGCGAGGCCATTGATCGCGAATTTGGCAGTGTCGCTGCCTTCAAGACCCGGTTCGAGGACGAGGGCTCCAAACATTTCGCGTCGGGGTGGGTATGGCTGGCGCGTAGCCGGAAAGATGACGGTAAGATCGAGGTGATCACCACTTCAGGCCACAACCATCCGATGATGCTGGAGCGTTTTCCGCTATTGCTCAATGACCTGTGGGAACACGCTTACTACTTGCAATACGAAAGCCGCCGTCCCAGCTACCTAAAGGCCTGGTGGTCGGTCGTCGACTGGGAAGAGGTCTCCCGCCGCTTCGAAATCTCCGGCAACTTGGCGGAGGAACAATGGGAGGCAGAGGGGGGACATCTTCTCGCGGCACAAGAGTAATGGACGTTGCCGCCGCGGCGCACAGGCCGAAATTAATATAACCGGTCAGAGCTTCTTGCTAATATGGCCGCTCAGATCTTCTTGCCGCTTGGTGCGTGCATTTGAGCAATCTGTAAGGACGAAGGTGGAAAATGAAACAAGCTGTAAACGAGATCCCCGTTGGGAATGTGGCGGTGTTGTCCGACATCCAGACGCTGCGCAAGCGCGCCCGGCAGAATATCGAGGAAGGCGCGGTTACCGGAGGCTACGCGGCTGACCGCGAGGCGGTGATCAGGCTGTTAAATGGGGCGCTTGCCACTGAGCTTGTCTGCGTTCTGCGTTACAAGCGCCATTTCTTTATGGCAAAGGGCATTCATTCCGATCCGGTCAAAGCGGAGTTTTTGGCCCACGCAGGCGAGGAAATGCTGCATGCGGACCGCCTTGCAAAGCGCATTACCGAATTGGGAGGTGAGCCCGACTTCTCTCCTGATGGACTGAGCGCGCGCAGCCACGCCGAGTACGTTGCAGGCGATACCTTGAGTTCGATGATCAAGGAAGACTTGATCGCCGAACGGATCGCGATCGAAAGCTATCGCGAGATGATCGCCTACCTGGCCGGGCATGATCCGACCACTCAGCGCATGCTGAAGGAAATACTCGCCAGTGAGGAAGAACATGCCGAAGATCTGGCATCGCTGCTTGAAGGGATGCAGGCCTGAAATGCAAGGACCGGACATACCGCAAGAGCCAAGGTAAGCCTGGCTTAGGACAGTGCAATATTAAGCGGAATAGGCGGCATCGAACGCTAATAGTTATGGCCCTCTTGGTCATCCTCATTGTGGCGAGGTCGCCCGGGGATTCCGGAAGAACTGGCAACGGGCAACTCCGAGAGCAGCCGGTCGACTTCTTTCTTGACCACCGCGTAGCACTCACAGACCGCTTGCTCCAATTTTGGCCGGTCAAGCACCGTAATGCGGCCTCGGCTATAGCGAATGAGGCCGGCGCGCTGCAACTTCCCCGCAGCGTCCGTGACCCCTTCGCGCCGCACGCCTAACATATTGGCGATCAACTCCTGGGTCATGGTTAATTCTAGAGTGGACAAGCGGTCGAGGCTTAGCAGAAGCCACCGGCACAGCTGCTGCTCCACCGAATGGTGCCGGTTGCATACGGCGGTTTGGGCCATCTGCGTGATCAGCGCCAGGGTGTAGCGCAGCAACAGTTGCATCATGTCCGCGCCGCGACTGAACTCCTGCTTCAACAACTGCGCTCTTAGCCGATAGCCGTAGCCCGCGCTTTGCACCACGGCCCGGCTCGGCGTCGTTTCGCCCCCCATGAAAAGCGAAACCCCAAGTATTCCCTCGTTGCCGACCACGGCGATTTCGCTTGATGCACCGTCCTCCATGACATAAAGCAGCGACACTATGGAAGTCGTCGGGAAATAGACATAATGCAAGCGTCCGCCAGACTCGTAAAGAGCTTCGCCAAGCGCCATCGGCTTCAGTTCCAGATGGGGCGTCAAGCGGTCCAGCTCGGCTGCGGGGAGTGCGGCGAGAATATGGTTTTGCTTTGGGGAATGGGGGATGGTCACCAGAGGATCGATACTAGGGGACTCCTCATTGCACAAGAGGTTTGAAAACGGAAGCTTATCTATATTACATCACCAGCAGCCTCTGTGTGTGTTACCGAACAGAAAGACCCGAAGCGAAAGCGGAGAATCTAATTTCGCTTCCCGCCGTTGATCGTTTTTCCTCCCTTATCGACTGGCGGTTTCAATCCCCGGATAGTATCCGGGGTTCTTTTTTTTGGGGAACACCCGGTCTCATTTTCTTTACCCGCACCTCCAGCAAGGGCTTTCACATGCCCCGGGCGCCGCGCTTACAGCCAGTACTCCCAGACGCGGGCTAAGGATTCCTTCATGCGGAAGTGCAACGGGCGGCGCTCCCATTGTTCGAGCGTAATGGCGTCGGACGCGGCCAGATCCTTCTCGAACATGGCCTGCACTTGTTTTCCAAACGCCACACCCAACACCACGGCGTTCAACTCGCGTTGGTTCAGCTCCCAAGTCTTGCGTGCTGCCAGGGGATTGATGGGGTTGAAT
Source organism: Burkholderiales bacterium (assembly GCA_046714645.1). Classification (GTDB taxonomy): domain Bacteria; phylum Pseudomonadota; class Gammaproteobacteria; order Burkholderiales; family SHXO01; genus SHXO01. Next base: position 5,747 of record JBKKAO010000499.1, read on the forward strand.
TCGAGCACCCTGATACCGGGCCTCGGTCAGTTGCTGAAAGAAGGCCGCTGGCGTGCCGATGGTGCCGACGCTGTCACGGATGATATTGACCTGCACGCCTTGCAGGCGCCGGTCACCATCACCAGCGCCATACCGAATGGCGAATTCAGCCCGTCCAGTAAGTGGACTGCCGGAATCAGGCACTGATATGGAAGTGACAAAGCGTTGTACTCTAGAACCC
>JBKKAO010000500.1:0-6820 GCA_046714645.1 Burkholderiales bacterium
AAATCGTTCATCGCGGAATAGGACAACTTGCGATAAAGGTGCGGGTTCATCGCGAAGATCGCTTGGAAACCATACAAAAGGGTATACCCGTCGGGCGCCGCCCTGGCCACCAGATCCGCACCGATATTGCCACCGGCCCCGGGTTTGTTGTCGACGATGACGTTCTGACCAATCGGGACTCGCGTGCGATGAGTCACCGAGAGGGCTCGCAATTTGCCGGATTTCACGAAAGGTCCGGCGACGGACACGAAGGAAAACGCCACTTGAATCTGCCCTGCGATCAGATCGGAGACCGCTGGTGCTTCGCCCTTGTAGGGGATATGGGAAATATCGATACCGGTGGCCTGTTTTAACAGCTCTCCCGCGAGGTGTTGCGGGGTACCGTTGCCCGCGCCCGAGTTCAGCACGCCGGGCTTGGCTTTCGCGAGCGCAAGTAGCTCACTCATAGATTTGGCTTCGACGCCTGGGTGCACAACCAGAAGCATCGGCGCTTGTCCCTGTGCGCTGATGGGCGCGAAGTCCTTGACCGGATCGTAGGGAACGTTCTTGAAGAGGTACGGGGTGACGGCATGGGTCACCATGTCCCCGCGCAGCAGCGTATATCCGTCTGGCTTTGCCTTCGCCATGTAATCCGCGCCTATCATTCCGCTTGCGCCGGGCTTGTTCTCGATCACGATCTGCTGCCCGAGGAGGGGCTCCATCAGCGCGGAAAGACGCCGGGTGCTGCCATCGGCCACACCGCCCGCCGGCCAAGGCACGATCACCCGAATAGATTTGCTTGGATAGCTCTCCGCCCTGGCACCCAGCGACACTCGTTGCGCTGCCCCTAGCGCTCCAGCGGCAACCATTGATTTGATGACATCGCGTCTATTCATTGTTCCCCCAGTCTAATACGACAGCTGGCCACGCTAACGCGCTCAGGCGGAGCTGGCAATACAACGAAAGTTATAGACTAGGGTATGGTGACGGTTCAATCAAGGCGGAACCCGTGCAGAATTAGTTAAGGACCAATGAAAGCTATCTGGAATGGCGCGGTCATCGCGCTTGGCTATGACCAATCCTCGAGGCCTAGCCCGGGTACCCGCTGAAACTCCCGAAGGTTATTGGTGACAAGCGTCGCGCCACTGGCTAGCGCGTGCCCCGCGATCAACATATCCAACGGTCCTATCGGGGTGCCAAATTCTTTTAGCGTCGCTCGCAATCGCCCGTACGCCCTGGCCGCCGACTCTCCAAAGGGAATCACATCGAACTCGGCAAGGAATCTTTCAAGACGTAGTAGGTTGTCCTGTTTACGTTGGCTTGCCCAAACACCAAACTGAAGTTCGGCGGCTGTAATCGATGACACCAAAACCTCACCTCGTGCCAGACCGTCCATTCGCCAAGCGATGCGTTCGAACCCAGGCTTTCGGTTAAGAACGAAGATGCAGACGTTGGTATCCAGCAGATACATTCTCACTCTAGCGACGCTCGTCTATCAGCTCGGTGAGGTTGTTCTCTTTCGATATCAAGCGGTCCGATCGCCTGTAGTGTTTCCAGCAAATCTTCCGCTCGATACTTCTTGGGAAACAGCATAACAATGCGGCCGACACGCTTAATGACCACCTCATTCTCCTCGAAACGAAAATCCTTCGGAAGCCGAACAGCTTGACTGTTGCCACTAGTGAAGATACGTGCGGTTTGCATGAGACACCTCGATGTGTATATCTCCAGTATATACGAAAATGGCATCGTACCGGCAAGTCTCGCACGTTATCTCCCGGTTCGCGTGCAGGGGGAAATCAATGTGCCCTATGGATTCTCGCGGGTGCGGGAATGAGAACTCGGTTGACTAAGGCCCCGAGCCACTTCTGTCGCAATGTCTCCCGTGGCCCCAATGTGAGCGCTAGTTCGCGTTCGGCGGCAAATAGGTGCCCATCATAAATATCGAGTACCGACAAGTAATCGGCGCCGGCCGCATTGGTCTCTCGGAACGAACGGAGCCGGTGCTCGAATGCCCAGATATCCAAGCCGCGAGCCTAGTGCAACTTCACGTGCGGCTCCGTGCGCCGCGTGATGATGCGTGCCAGGGTGTCGAGGAAAACCTTGGTGAAACCGTGCAGCGCGTACTCGTGCATTTTGTAGAGGGAACGGTACATGAGCATGGCGAAGTAGCCTTCGATCATCCAACTGCCGCGCGTGATGGCGCCCATGAGGCTTCCCACGGTGCTGAAATTTCCCAGGGATACGAGAGAGCCAAAATCCCGGTACTTGAAGGGCTCCAGCGGCTGGCCGGAAATATGCCGGCTAAGCATCTTGAGCAAATGCGAGGCTTGCTGGTGCGCCGATTGAGCGCGCGGTGGAATGGTGGATTGTTTCCCAGGCCAGGGACAACTGCCGCAATCGCCCATGGCAAAGATGCTCGGATCGCGTGTGGTTTGCAGGGTCAGAGTGACCACTAGTTGATTCATGCGATTGGTTTCGAGACCGCCGATCTCTTTCAAGAAATCGGGCGCCTTGATGCCCGCCGCCCATACCACTAACTCGGCCGGTAGATCGCGCCCCGTAGCGGTTCGCACGCCGCGCTCCGAGACTTCGGTTACCCGCTCGCCGATCAACACCTCCACCTTGAGCTTGCGTAAGAGATCCAGAACGGTGGACGACAATCTTTCGGGGAGCGCGGGCAGAATTCTCGGCGCGGCTTCGATGACGGTGATTTTGATGTCGCGCTCGGGATCGATGCCATCGAGTCCAAAGGCGACGAACTCGCGCGTGGTGTTGTGCAATTCGGCGGCGAGCTCCACACCGGTGGCGCCCGCGCCGATGATGGCGATATGCAGCTGGCCTGGGCCAAGGGGCTGTTCCTGCGAGCTTGCGCGCAAACAAGCATTCAGCAGCCGCGAATGGAAAAGCGCGGCCTGCTGGGGATTGTCCAAGGCGATGGCGTGCTCCGCTGCCCCCGGTGTACCGAAATCGTTTACGGTGCTGCCCACGGCGATGACAAGCGTGTCGTAGGGTACGCTCCGGCGCGGGATGACTTCCTTGCCGCGCTCATCCAGGGTGGCCGCAACTTGAATCTCTTTTCTCTGTCGGTCCAGTCCATCCATTCGTCCCAGGCGAAATTGAAAGTGATGCCAGCGCGCTTGGAACAAGTAGTCCAGCTCATGGTCGTTCAGATCCATGCTGCCCGCCGCTACCTGATGCAGCAAGGGCTTCCAGAGATGGGTGCGCCATTGATCGACCAGCGTGATGAGCGCCTTGCGTTTCTTGCCCAGCGTGTCGCCCAGGCGGGTGGCAAGCTCGAGGCCGCCGGCACCACCGCCGACGATGACGATGCGATGAAGGGGGTTCATTGTTCCTAAGAAAAACAAAGCGCCGCGAAAGCGGCGCTAAGCATAACCGATGAACGGGGTCGTCAAGCCGCGGCGGCTCTGGGCGCGGGTTTTCTTACGTCGAGCAGGCCTTGCTTCACCGCGCGATTGGTCGCGGACAGCACGGCACGCAAGGTCGCCGTCACGATGTTGCTGTGCATGCCCACTCCGTAGAGAGACTGCTCGCGGCCGATGCGGATTTGCACGTAGGCCACCGCGGTGGCGTCTTCACCGCCGCCTACCGCGTGTTCGTGATAGTTCATGACGTGGAAGTCGAGACCGCAGCCTTCGCTCAGGGCATGGACGAATGCGTCCACAGGTCCGTTGCCCTTGCCGGTGATGCTGATCTCACGCCCGTCCAGCCTCAGGCGCGCCGTGACGTGCTCGATATCGCTGCGACCCGCGTCATGGGTAATGCGATGCTCGATGAAAGCAAGCGGCTGTTCGCATTCCACGTATTCCTTGTCGAAGGCGGATTTGATCGCCGCGGACGAAAGCTCTTTGCCGGTGGCGTCGGTGATCGCTTGAATCACACGGCTGAACTCGATCTGCAGGAGGCGGGGCAGCGAGAGGTCATAGTCGCGCTCCAACAGATAAGCGATTCCGCCCTTGCCCGATTGGCTGTTGACGCGAATTACCGCGTCGTAAGCGCGGCCCAGGTCGGCGGGGTCGAGGGGGAGATAGGGCACTTCCCAAAGATCGGTGGCCTTGCGCGCCGCCAGTCCTTTCTTGATGGCGTCTTGGTGCGAGCCGGAAAATGCGGTGAACACCAACTCGCCGCCGTAGGGATGGCGCGGATGCACGGGTAACTGATTGCAATGCTCCACCGCGCGGATCACGGCATTGATGTCGGAGAGGTCCAGCCCAGGGTGGATGCCTTGGCTGTAGAGATTGAGCGCTAATGTCACCAAGCACACGTTGCCGGTGCGCTCCCCGTTACCGAATAGACAGCCTTCCACCCGATCGGCACCTGCCATGACGGCCAGCTCGGCGGCGGCTACGGCGCAGCCGCGGTCGTTATGGGGGTGCACCGAAATCACCACGCTCTCGCGGTTGGCGATGTGGCGCCCGAACCACTCGATCTGATCGGCATAGACGTTGGGCGTGGACATCTCCACGGTTGCGGGTAGATTGAGAATGACCGGGCGTTGTGGGCTGGGTTTCCACACTTCATTCACCGCGTCGCACACCTCGATGGCAAAATCCAGCTCGGTGCCCGTGAAGCTCTCCGGGGAATATTGGAAGATCCAATCGGTCTCGGGCTGTTCGCGGGCGCAATCGCGCACGACCTTGGCGCCTTCGACCGCGATCTGGGCGATACCGGCCCGGTCTAGCCCGAACACCACGCGCCTTTGTACCGTGGAGGTCGAATTGTACAAATGCATGATGGCGCGCTTTACCCCGCGCAATGACTCGAAGGTGCGGCGGATGAGGGGCTCGCGCGCTTGGGTCAGGACCTGTACCGTGACGTCCTCGGGGATGAGGTTCTCGCCGACCAACTTGCGCACGAAATCGAAATCCGTTTGCGACGCGGCAGGAAAACCGATCTCGATCTCCTTGAACCCCGTTTTCAGCAGCAGCATGAACATACGCAGTTTGCGCTCCGCGTCCATGGGCTCGATGAGCGCCTGGTTCCCGTCGCGCAGATCGACACTGCACCACACCGGGGGCTTGGTGATAACTTGGTTGGGCCAGGTCCGGTCCGCTAAGGGAACCGGAACGAAGGAAGGGTACTTCTGCGATGGGATCTTGATCATGACGGTGCTCGCACTGAATTAACTACGCCGCCGGGCGGCGCCTGGCGGGCTTGGGGGCACAACGAATTGGGAGTTTAGATTATGTGCGCGCTGGGCGCAGCAGCAGGCCGGCCAGCAGGAGGCTGGCAGAAGGTAGTGACAACAATGGGAGCAATGGGACCTGGGAACTCATGGGAGAACTATAAGCGGTTCGAAAATGGGCTGCAAGAGATTTTTCGAAGAGCGCCAGCAAACTCTCAGGAAGGATCTACCCGGTCGTGTTCCGAAGGAGCGGAGTTCGGCTTCTTACGGAAGTACTCGGCTGCCCACATGACGTAGCCCGATAAGCCATAGGCCAGGAATAAGAAGAACAACAGTTCGGGCAGGTTGCTGGTCACTTGGAGAACAACGACCATGAACAGCGCGATGGCGACGATCACCCAGAAGGGCACGCTGCGCCGCAGGTTGATGTCCTTGCCGCTCCAGAACTTGATGCTGGTGACCATGGTGAGGCCGGCGAAGAGCGCGATCACCCACGCACCCCATCGCCACTCCTGGGGCGGGAGTTGGAAGGACTCCAAGGTCCAGATGAACCCGGCGAGGATGCCCGCGGCAGCGGGGCTGGGAAGTCCTTGGAAGTAGCGCTTGTCCACCACATCGATGTTGGTGTTGAAGCGCGCCAAGCGCAGCGCCGCGCAAGCGCAATAGACGAAGGCGGCAACCCAACCCAGCTTACCCATCCCCTTGAGGGCGTATTCGTAGAGCACGAGCGCGGGGGCGGCGCCGAAAGACACCATGTCCGACAGACTATCCAACTCCGCGCCGAAGGGACTTTGTGTGTGCGTCCAGCGCGCTACCCGGCCATCCAAACCATCGAACACCAGGGCGACGAGGATGCCGATGGCAGCCCATTCGAAGCGATTGTTCATGGCTTGTACGATGGCATAGAAGCCTGCGAATAAGGCGACGGTGGTGATGGCGTTTGGTAGCCAATAGATGCCGGTACGGCGCATGCGGCCACCCGCCAGCCATTTAGGCTTGGGTTCTGGATAATTCATGACGGCGGGATTCTAACGGAGACTGGGAGCCGGTCAGGCCGATTTGGGCAACGACCGTTTCTCCGGCGGTCGTGATGTCGCCCACGTTCACTAGTGGCTGGGCCGAGGGAGGAAGGTAGAGATCGACGCGCGAGCCGAAGCGAATGAAGCCATAGCGTTGGGCGCGAGCGAGGGTGTCGCCTTGCTTCGCGTAGCACATGATGCGGCGTGCGATCAGTCCGGCAATTTGGACGCAGACGATGTCCTCGCCTGTCTGGGTTTTAATCCACAGGGCTTGGCGCTCGTTATCGGTAGAGGCTTTGTCCAAAGCCGCGTTGAAGAAACGGCCCGCGTTGTACCAAGTGCGCTCGATTCTCCCGTCCACCGGACTACGATTCGAATGCACGTTGAACACATTCATGAATACGCTGATCTTCAGCGCTTCGCGATCAAGGTAGGGATCCCTCGTTTTCTCCACCACCAGCACCCGCCCATCGGCCGCGGAGACGACGATCCCCTCGTCTTGCGGCGCCACACGCGGCGGATCGCGAAAGAACTGCAGAATAAAAACGAACACAACCCAAAAGGGCCAAGACCAGAAGCCGAGGTAAACACCCGCAACGAGAGCGATACCGCCCGCGATGGCCAGATGCGGCCAGCCCTCGCGAGCGATCAGTGAATGCCGCTCGCCACGCCTCCC
>JBKKAO010000501.1:0-3399 GCA_046714645.1 Burkholderiales bacterium
ATACCTTATAGCTCCGAAACGACCAGCGTCAGCATCGCGTCCGGTGAGGGCGGCCTCCAATTGGCATTGGATCTGCCCTCAGCATCGCGTCCGGTGAGGGCGGCCTCCAATTGGCATTGGATCTGCCCTAAGAGATCACATCGAGGACACGGGCTGGACAGGTTCCGAGAACGGCCCGACGGTCAAGCGACTCGATGCCTACTTCCTCAAGAACGTCCAGGAGGAGGGTGAGCGCCTTCATAAGCTGGTCCTTCGCCGGCACGATCAGGCCACGCTGCGGGCAGTGTTAGACCGGGCCGGGCTCCGTGTTGCGCTCTGGGAGCGAATCCGAGACAACTACGACTTCTTTCGGGAGCGACTATACGAGGCCGACCCTGAGGCCGTGTACCGAGGCATCGGGCGTCTGGTAGTCGTCGACGTTACTTTGGACAGGGGGACGGACGATCCTCAACTCATCTTCGAGAGCTTGAACTCGACCGGATTGGATTTGAGCCAGTCGGACCTCATCCGGAAGTTCATTCTGATGCGGTTTCCAGAAAGGGAGCAGACACGGCTTTACGAGACGTACTGGAGCAAGATCGAGAATCTGTTTCGCGGTTCCGAGCGTATGTTCGACGCGTTTGTTCGCGATTACATCGCACTGCCCGCACTAGCCAGCAAACAGGAGAAGGCGGACGAGATTTACTTTGCGTTTCGTCGCGAGTTCGGGTCGATTGGCTCCGACGCCACGTACCTCGATACGTTGCTGCAGGAGCTGCTTCGCTTCGCGCGCTACCACGCGGCGTTCAGCGACTCCTCCCCGATAACTGCGGAAGTTTTAGCACTCAGGCGGGCTTTTTTTAGAAGACCACCGGCCCCCTGAACCACTTCGGCCAGTGCCTTCAAGTCCGCAAGCCGCGTCGTGGATCGCCGTACCACGAGTGCGATCGTGCGCTTGGGACTGGGCTTGGCCATTGGCCGTGCAACCAGGTTGGGACTTCCCGTCAATCCGCTCTTAATCGCCATTTCCGGGACCAGCCCGATGCCGAGTCCGGACTCGACCATCTGCACCAAGGTCAAGAGACTGGTCGCCTCCACGCCCTGCGTTGACCGGCGGGTCGACGCACCACATGCATACAGCGCGTGATCGCGCAGGCAGTGCCCCTCCTCGAGGAGCAGCAGGCGATCGGTTAGTGAAGGCGTGATGTTCACCGCTCTTGCCTTCACTTGCGGATCGCCCCTCCGCCCCACGATCCACAATTCGTCGTCAAAGAGCGGTTCCACCAGCAGGTTCGCCGTGTCGAAGGGCAGCGCGATCAGGGCCAAATCGAGTTGGCCGTCTTCCAGGCGCAATAGCAGGTTGGCCGTAAAGTCCTCGCGCAGGGCCAGACGCAGTTCCGGATAACGCTCCCGCAACAGCCGCAGGGAAGGCGGTAGCAGGAAGGGCGCGATCGTTGGGATGACGCCGAGCCGCAGCAGTCCCGTCATCGGCGCCTGTGACTCGGCAGCAATTTCCACCAGATCCTGCGCCGCCGCCAATATCGCCCGGGCCCGCTTGGCGATCTCCAGCCCGATCGGCGTCATCAGTACCGTCTGCCTGTCGCGCTCCACCAGTCGCGTACCGAGCACCTCCTCCAGTTCCTTCAAGCCTGCGCTCAGCGTCGATTGGGTGACGAAACAGGATTCCGCCGCACGTGTGAAATTGAGCTGCTCGGAAAGAACGACCAGATAGTGCAGTTGCTTGAGCGATGTTAAAGCGGCCATGGCTGAAGAGGCTGTTATCGAATTTGTCGATTATAAACCGACTTATTATTCATTGGACCATCTGTGGAGACGCGGGCAGAATCTGAATCGCCAAAACAAAACACACGAAGATCTCATGAACAACCGGCTAGCAGATACTTGGAAACCGCTGCCCACAAGCCTTCCCAGGCGTCCACTCGCGGGCAAGATCCGTTTCGTCGCTGGGATCGCAATCGCCCTGGGCGGTGCGGCTGTGTTTTTGTCGGACCTATTTGCACTCGTCCCTTCATTTGGCTGATCCATCAACTCTCAAGCAAGGAGCACTGACATGACCAAGAAACTCACGACCAACGCGGGCTGTCCCGTCGTCGACAACCAGAACGTGATGACCGCCGGCCCACGGGGCCCGCAGCTGCTCCAGGACGTCTGGTTCCTGGAGAAGCTCGCCCACTTCGACCGCGAGGTGATCCCCGAGCGGCGCATGCACGCCAAGGGTTCCGCTGCCTACGGCACGTTTACCGTCACGCACGACATCACGAAATACACGCGGGCGAAGATCTTCTCCCAGATCGGCAAGAAGACCGAACTGTTCGCCCGTTTCACCACCGTCGCCGGCGAGCGCGGTGCAGCAGATGCCGAGCGCGACATCCGCGGCTTCGCCGTCAAGTTCTACACCGAGGAAGGCAACTGGGACATGGTCGGCAACAACACACCGGTGTTCTTCCTGCGCGACCCGCTCAAGTTCCCCGACCTCAACCACGCGGTCAAGCGCGACCCGCGCACCAACCTGCGCAGCGCGAAGAACAACTGGGATTTCTGGACATCCCTTCCGGAAGCGCTGCACCAGATCACGATCGTCATGAGCGACCGCGGCATCCCGGCGACGTACCGCCACATGCACGGCTTCGCCAGCCACACCTTCAGCTTCATCAACGCGAAGAGCGAGCGCTACTGGGTCAAGCTCCACTTCAAGTGCCAGCAAGGCATCAAGAACCTGACCGATGCGCAGGCCGAGGCGATCATCGGCAGGGATCGCGAGAGCCATCAGCGCGACCTTTACGAGAGCATCGAGAAGGGCGACAACCCGAAGTGGACACTCAAAGTTCAGATCATGCCGGAGGCCGACGCCGCGAAGGTACCCTATCATCCCTTCGACCTCACCAAGATCTGGCCGCACAAGGACTATCCGCTGATCGAAGTGGGCGTGATGGAACTGAACCGCAATCCGGAGAACTTCTTCGCTGAGGTCGAGCAGTCGGCGTTCAATCCGGCCAACGTGGTGCCTGGCATCGGCTTCTCGCCCGATAAGATGCTGCAGGGACGGCTGTTCTCATACGGCGATGCGCAGCGCTACCGGCTCGGCACCAATCACCATTTGATTCCGGTGAATTCCCCACGCTGCCCGGTGCACAGTTACCACCGCGATGGCACCATGCGGGTCGACGGCAACCACGGCGGCACGCTCGGTTATGAACCCAACGATCAGGGCGAATGGGCCGAGCAGCCGGATTACCGCGAGCCCCCGCTCAGCCTGGAGGGCGCCGCAGACCACTGGAACCACCGCGAAGACACGGACTACTTCTCGCAACCGGGGGCGCTGTACCGACTGATGCCCCCGGCGCAGCAGCAAGTCTTGTTCGAAAACACCGCGCGCTCCGTTGGAGGCGCGCCCAAGGA
>JBKKAO010000502.1:0-8105 GCA_046714645.1 Burkholderiales bacterium
AACATAATCCGGCTTCACAAAAAGAAATGGGCGGGATGCCCATTTTTTATTTGTATCGTGGGTTTGTCGGTTCAAGGATTGGGGTCCAAGTAAGCGATGGCATTAGCGCAGTTACTGGATTCGACGATCACCGGATTGGGGTATGAACTGGTGGATGTCGAAATGCCAGGGCGGGGACGGCTGATTCGCCTATTTATCGATCGTTCCGGTGGCATCACCGTGGACGACTGTGCCTTCGTGAGCCATCATTTGAGCCGTGTATTGGCGGTGGAGAATGTCGATTACGAGCGGCTGGAGATCTCCTCACCGGGATTGGATCGTCCCTTAAAAACCCTGCGCGATTTCGAGCGCTTCGCCGGGCAACAAGCCGAATTGAAATTACGCCTTCCGCTCAACGGCCGCAAGCGATTCGTGGGGACGCTCAAGGGCGTGGCGGATCAAGCGGTGTTGCTCGAAGTGGAAGGCACGCTTGTGCCGCTGCAGGTGGCCGATTTGGATAAGGCACGGCTGGTGCCCAAGTTATAGCGAGGATTTGACGATGAGCAGAGAGATTCTGTTGTTGGTCGATGCTCTGGCAAGAGAAAAAAACGTCGGCAAGGAAATTGTGTTCGGCGCGCTGGAGCTCGCGCTGGCATCGGCCACCAAACGCAGATTCAAGGACGACGCGGATGTGCGTGTGGCGGTCGATCGCGCAACCGGCGACTACCAGTCCTTCCGCCGCTGGCAGGTAGTCTCCGACGACGCCTTGGAAACCCTCGCCATGCAGCTTACACTGGACGAGGCACACGAGCGCAATCCCGAGGCGGAATTGGGGGATTTTATCGAGGAGCCGCTGGAGCCCATCGAGTTTGGGCGCATCGGTGCTCAAGCCGCCAAGCAGGTCATCTTGCAGAAGATCCGAGACGCCGAACGCGAGCAGATTCTCAACGATTTCTTGGCGCGAAAAGAACATCTGGTATCGGGTTCCATTAAGCGCATCGAGCGCGGTAGCGCCATCATCGAAATCGGGCGCATCGAAGCGGCTTTGCCGCGCGATCAGATGATCCCGAAAGAGAATCTTCGCGTGGGTGACCGCGTGCGCGGCTACCTTTTGCGCGTGGAGCGAAATAGCCGCGGTCCGCAGTTGGTGCTCTCCCGCATCTCCCCAGAATTCCTGGTCAAGCTCTTCGAGATGGAAGTGCCCGAGATCGAAGAGGGATTGCTCGAGATTAAAGCCGCAGCCCGTGACCCAGGTTCGCGCGCCAAGATCGCGGTGAAGTCCAACGAACCGCGTATCGATCCCATCGGAACTTGCGTGGGCATGCGCGGTTCGCGTGTGCAGGCCGTAACCGGGGAATTGGCGGGTGAACGGGTGGATATCATTCTGTGGGCGCAAGATCCCGCGCAATTTGTGATCAATGCCTTGGCGCCGGCGGAAGTCGCCAGTATCTTGGTGGACGAAGAAACCCACAGCATGGACATCGTGGTCGATGAGGAGAACCTCGCGCAAGCCATCGGCCGCAACGGACAAAATGTTCGCCTGGCCAGTGAGCTCACCGGCTGGGAACTCAATATCATGACCGAGGAAGAGTCCGCGAGTAAGCACGAGAAAGAATCGGCGAGCGTGCGCGGAGTGTTTATGGAAAAACTGGACGTGGATGATGAAGTCGCGCTAATTTTGGTGGACGCGGGCTTTACCACCCTTGAGCAGATTGCCTACGTGCCCTTGAGCGAACTACAGGAAATCGAGCACTTAGACGAGAACACGATCAACGAGCTGCGCAGCCGCGCACGTAATTCGCTGTTGATACAAGAAATCGCCACGGAAGAAAAGGTGGAGAACGTCGCCACCGATCTGCAGAGCATGGAAGGTATGGACGAGCAATTGGCGCGACTGCTTGCCACAAAGGGAATCAACACTCAGGAAGAACTAGCCGAACTCGCGGCGGACGATCTGGTCGAGCTTACCGAGATGGATGCGGAGCGAGCCAAGCAACTGATCATGACCGCCCGCGCACCGTGGTTTGCCTGAATTATCGCCGGAGATCTGGATGCCTCAATCGAATGTGTCGCAATTTGCCCACGAGTTGGGGATCGCCCCGCACGTGCTGCTGGAGCAGCTCAGTGCCGCGGGTGTAAGTAAGAATCTGGTCCCCGACACGCTTCTCACCGAGCAGGATAAAACGCATCTGCTCGAGTATCTGCGCCGCATGCATGGCAACAAGGAAAGCCAACAGAAAATCACCCTGACCCGCCGGCAGACCACGGAGATCAAGCGGGCGGATTCCACGGGACGCTCCCGCACCATTCAAGTCGAGGTTCGCAAAAAACGCGTGCTGGTCAAGCGCGATCCCGCGGCTCCCGAAGAAGTGGTCGAGGTAAAGCCCCCAGCCCCGGTGATCGACGCCAAGCAAGTCGCTCTGCGGGAAGAAGAAGCCCGTAAGCACGCGGAGTTGAGCGCCATCCAGGCCGCGGAGATCGCTAAGAAATCAGAGGACAAGAAGACGCGCAAGAAGGCGGCTGAAGTCGTTGTGGAAACCGCCGTTGCGGCACCGCTTGAAGCGCCGCCCGCCGAAGCTCCGGCCGAAGAGAAGAAGCCATCCAAAGGCAAGGCGAAGGCGCCTGCCAAGGACTCTGTGGCCGAAACACCCGTCTCCGAAGTCGCAATGGCCCCGGCACCGGCGGCTACTCCAGTTGTGACGGTGACCGAGACAACAAAGCCTGAGCTAAAGGTGGCCAGCGAGGGCACGCTCCATAAGCCGACGAGCGCGCGTGCGCCCGATGCCGCCGATACCAAGAAGGCCGCGAAGAAACCTCCCGCCAAGACCACGGGCTGGCAAGACGATGCCGCACGCCGGCGCGCGCTCAAGACGCGCGGGGATGACGGCTCGCAGGGTTGGCATGCACGCAACCGCCACGGCAAACATAGAAGCGATGTGGCAGTTGCTCCGCCGGTGGTCGTGGAGAAGAAAGTCTACGAAGTGCTGGTCCCGGAGACGATTACGGTCGCCGATCTAGCACGCAAGATGTCGGTGAAGGCCGCCGAGGTCATCAAGGAACTCATGAAGATGGGCTCCATGGTGACCATCAATCAAGTGCTCGACCAAGACACCGCCCTCATCCTAGTGGAAGAGATGGGGCACATCGCCAAACGGGCGAAGCTCGATGATCCCGAGTCCTTCCTGACGGAAAAAGACTCCATCGCCACGGGGGAACACCGGCCGCCCGTCGTGACCGTGATGGGACACGTGGACCATGGCAAGACTTCTTTGCTCGACTTTATCCGCAGCTCGCGCGTGGCCAGTGGCGAGGCCGGTGGCATCACTCAGCACATCGGTGCCTACCACGTTGAGACCCCGCGCGGCATGATCACCTTCTTGGACACGCCGGGCCATGAGGCTTTTACCGCCATGCGGGCCCGCGGCGCCAAGGTGACCGATATCGTGATTCTGGTGGTGGCCGCCGACGATGGCGTCATGCCGCAGACCATTGAAGCGGTGCATCACGCCAAGGCGGCGAAGGTGCCGGTGGTGGTCGCGGTCAACAAGATCGATAAGCCTGAAGCCAATCCGGAGCGTATTCGCCAGGAGTTGGTGGCGCACGAGGTCGTGCCAGAAGATTGGGGGGGCGACACCATTTTTGTGGATGTATCGGCTCGGACCGGTGCGGGCATCGACCGGCTGCTGGAGTCCGTCCTATTGCAAGCCGAGGTGATGGAACTCAAAGCGCCTCATGTGGCGGCGGCGAAAGGTGTGGTCATCGAATCCCGCCTAGATAAGGGGCGCGGCCCGGTGGCAACCGTGCTGGTGCAATCAGGGACCTTGAAACGCGGCGATGTCATCCTGGCGGGCGCTTCCTTCGGCCGTGTGCGGGCCATGCTGGACGAAACCGGGCGCAATATTCAAGAAGCGGGGCCTTCCATTCCGGTGGAGATTCAAGGCTTGGCGGATCTGCCGGGGGCCGGCGAGGAACTCATTGTCTTGGGCGATGAGCGCAAGGCCCGTGAGATCGCGCTATTCCGGCAAGGTAAGTTCCGCGACGTTCAGTTGGCCAAGAAGCAGGCTGCCAAGCTCGACGGTGTCTTAGATCAGATGGCCGCTGGGGAAATCAAGGCCTTGGCCTTGATCGTGAAGGCGGATGTACAAGGATCGCAGGAAGCCTTGGTGCACGCGCTACAGAAGCTCTCCACCGCGGAAGTGAAGGTCAACGTCGTTCATAGCGGTGTGGGCGCGATTACCGAATCGGATATCAACCTTGCCTTGGCCTCCGACGCCGTGGTCATCGGCTTCAACGCCCGCGCCGATTCCACCGCCAAAAAACTCATGACCTCCAACGGTATCGAGGCACGCTACTACAACGTGATCTACGACGCGGTGGAAGAGATCAAGAACGCGTTGTCGGGTATGTTGACACCCGAGCGCAAGGAGTCGGTATTGGGCTTGGTGGACCTGCGCCAGGTGTTCCAGATCTCCAAGGTGGGTGCCATCGCCGGTTGTTACGTGCTAGAAGGTGTGGTCAAACGCAATGCGCGCGTGCGGGTCCTGCGCGACCACATCGTGATTCATGACGGCGAGTTGGATTCCCTCAAGCGCTTCAAAGACGATGTGCGCGAGGTGAAAGCGGGTTTCGAGTGCGGACTTTCGGTCAAAAATTTCAACGACATCAAGGTGGGCGATCAGCTCGAAGTCTACGAAGTCGTGGAAATCGCGCGCACCTTGTAACCCACCACGATGCCGAAGAATCCGGCGAGACCTTCTCGCATCGCCGTACAAATTCAGCGCGAACTGGCCGAACTGGTGCGCATGGAGCTGAAAGATCCGCGCGTGGGGATGGTCACCTTCACTGACGTGGAAGTGGCGCGAGATTATGGTCACGCCAAGGTATTTTTCACCACGTTTCGCGGAGAAGCCGAATCGGTACAAACGGGCAAGACGCTCCAGCACGCCGCGGGCTTCCTGCGCAGCGAGTTATCTCACCGGCTTAAGCTGCGCACCGTGCCGCAACTGCACTTCGTCTACGACAGTTCTATCGAGCGCGGCGTGTATCTGTCCAAGTTGATCGCCGAGGCCAACCTTCCGAATACCGAGCCGCCGCAGGGGTGAGTTCGTTGCGGCACTCCGCAGGGGGAGCGAACAAACCTCCGCGCCAGGCCGTCGATGGCGTACTGTTAATCGACAAAGGGCTTGGTTTTTCATCCAACCAAGTTCTCCAACGGGTCAAGTGGTTGCTGAACGCCAAAAAGGCGGGCCACACAGGAACCCTGGATCCCGCAGCGACCGGATTGCTCGTGCTGTGCTTCGGTGAGGCGACCAAACTGGCCGGAATTGGTCTCGACGAGGATAAGACCTACGAAGCCTGCGTGCACTTGGGCGTGGCCACGGACACGGGGGATGTGGAGGGGCAGGTGACCGCCCGTCAAGCCTTCGAGGGGACCGATCAAGACATCGAGGGTGCCCTCGCTCAATTTCGCGGTGCAATTCAGCAGACTCCTCCCATGTACAGTGCGCTCAAGCACGAGGGTAGACCTCTGTATGACTACGCCCGGGCGGGACAACACATTGAACGGCAGGCACGCACGGTCATGATCCACGACTTGACGATGATGCAGCGCGAGGGTGATAAGTGTTGGATCAGTGTAACGTGTAGTAAAGGAACCTATATCCGGGTCTTGGCTGAGCAGATCGGAGAGGCCTTGGGCTGTCCCGCCCATCTTGCTGCCCTGCACAGAACCCGGGTGGGTGTGTTGGAAGTGGCTCAGGCCAAGACCGTGGAGGCCTTGGAGTCGCAGCCCTTGGAAAGCCGGTTGCGGTGTCTCCTATCTTCCCAAATACTTCTAAAATCCATGCCCTTAGTCGTTTTAGACGAGTCCGCCGAACGGGCCGTGCGACACGGGCAAGCGCTACAACGAAGCATCGAGCCGCCGGGCATGGTGCAACTCCAAGGGCCGGATGGGCGGCTGGTCGGGCTGGCCGAGGCACGGGCCGACGGATCCATCCACCCCAAGCGTATCTTGCTCTAGCGAGAGATGTGGCTTGAGGAACAAGGCGATAGTCCAATACAATAGCGCGCTTTTTTGGAGAAACGTGAGATGACGATTACCGTAGATAGCAAGGCCCGCATCGTCGGGGAGTATCAAAGAGCCAAGGGAGACACCGGTTCGCCGGAAGTACAGGTCGCGTTGTTAACGGCACGCATCAATGATCTGTCAGGCCACTTCAAGAGCCACGTCAAGGATTTTCATTCACGCCGCGGGTTGCTCCGCATGGTGAGCCGCCGCCGCAAGTTGTTGGACTACCTAAAGCGCGCCAATACGGACGGCTATCGCCAGTTGATCGATCGCCTTGGCCTGCGCAAGTAGTAACGCGACTTTGGTCGCAAGCTGTGCTTCATTCGTTTCCTTCCCTCGCCGCGTGAGTGTATTTCCTTCGTACTTTTGTACGTTAACGCGCGGTGCCTATCAGCGTATTCGCACTGAGACTATCCGTCCATGGATGTAAATCCTCTAGCAGTAACCAAGAAAACAATTTCCTGGGGAAAGCACCAACTTACCCTGGAAACTGGTGAAATTGCTCGCCAAGCCCATGGGGCGGTGGTGGTAAATCTGGATGACACGGTTGTGCTGGTCACGGTGGTGGGAAGGAAGGAAGTCTCGCCCGGACAAGACTTCCTTCCCTTGACCGTGGATTACATGGAACGCACCTACGCGGCCGGAAAGATCCCCGGCGGATTCTTCAAGCGTGAGGGGCGTCCATCGGAGAAAGAGACGCTGACGTGCCGCTTGATCGACCGGCCCGTCCGTCCTCTTTTCCCAGACGGTTTCTTCAACGAAGTGCAGGTTATTGCCTCGGTGGTTTCGTCCAACAACGAAGTGGATGCCGATATCCCCGCGATGATCGGCGCTTCCGCCGCACTGGCCCTATCTGGAATCCCCTTCGATGGTCCCATCGGCGCCGCGCGCGTGGGTTACATCGACGGCGAGTATGTGCTGAATCCTACCGCCTCGGAATTGAAGACTTCTCAACTGGATCTCGTGGTTGCGGGAACCCAGCAAGCCGTGCTGATGGTGGAATCCGAGGCGGCCGAATTGCCAGAAGACGTGATGCTGGGCGCCGTGGTCTTCGGTCACCAACAAATGCAAGCCGTGATCAGTTTGATCAACGAATTGGCGGATGAAGCCGGTAAACCCCTATGGGATTGGGCGCCGGCAGCCAAGGATCAAGCCTTGATAGATAAGGTCAGCGCCATTGCCGATACCGGTTTGCAGGACGCCTACCGTCTGCGCCAGAAGCAAGCGCGTACCGAAAGAGTGAATGCATTGCGCGATCAAGTGGTGCAAGCCTTGGCGAAAGATGCCGCCGGGCCCGCCGACGACAATCTCATCAAGACGATTTTCGGGGATCTGGAATCCAAGATCGTGCGCGGACGAATCTTGAGCGGCGAACCTCGCATCGATGGCCGCGACACCCGGACCGTGCGTCCCATTGCTATCCGCACCGGTGTATTGCCGCGTGTGCATGGCTCAGCGCTTTTTACCCGCGGCGAGACCCAAGCTTTGGTGACGGCGACTTTAGGCACCGCGCGCGATGAGCAGATCATCGACGCCTTGCAAGGCGAGTACACCGATCGTTTCATGCTCCACTACAACATGCCTCCCTATGCCACCGGCGAAACCGGGCGTGTCGGAACACCGAAGCGGCGCGAGGTGGGACATGGCCGCTTGGCTAAGCGATCGTTGATCCGGGTGCTGCCGGGTCCGGAAGAGTTCTCTTATTCATTACGCGTAGTTTCCGAAATCACCGAGTCCAACGGCTCCAGTTCCATGGCGTCGGTGTGCGGCGGATGCTTGGCTCTGATGGACGCGGGCGTTCCTATGAAGGCGCACGTCGCCGGCATCGCCATGGGCCTCATCAAGGAAGGCAATCGCTTCGCCGTGCTGACCGACATTCTGGGTGATGAAGATCACTTGGGCGACATGGACTTCAAGGTGGCCGGTACCGATACCGGCATCACCGCGCTGCAGATGGACATCAAGATCCAAGGCATCACCAAGGAGATCATGCAGGTAGCGCTCTCGCAAGCGCGTGAAGGCCGCATGCACATTCTGGGCTTCATGAAGGAGGCCCTGC
>JBKKAO010000503.1:0-3436 GCA_046714645.1 Burkholderiales bacterium
CACTATGCCGAGTTCCGGACTATGCCGAGTCTGAGAATGTAGGCTGCTGAGGTTGCGCGATTGGCGTGAGTTCGCTCGGCATAGTTTGATCTCCTTCCGGGCATCCAGCCCGCATGGAAGGAGATCGTCATGGAACAGTTGTACAAGGATCTACGCACGCCGCTGCGAATGCGTGAAGGCCCGTTGGGCGCGTATGTCGATGCATTCGTCCAGCAGTTGAGCGAGGAGGGATACGCCAAGGCTTCGGCCCGCTATGCGCTGCAGTTGGTGGCCAATTTTGGTGGTTGGCTGAGTCGGCGCAGAATCATTGCGCCGCAACTCACGGCAGAACACCTCGGACGTTATCTGGAATACCGATCCCGTCATCGACACCGCCGGTCCGGTGATGCGGCGATTCTGCGGCGGCTATTAGCCCTTCTCCTCGACAAGGGCATCGTTGCACAGGGCCCGCCGATCGAGAGTACGCCGGCCGAGCGACTGGAAGAGGAATTCCGGCTGTACCTGCAACAAGAACGCAGGCTAGCATCGGCAACGGTGTTCCACTATCTGGTGTTTACCAAGCGCTTTTTAGCCCAGTGCTTCGCCGACGCAGAGGTGCGGCTCGATGGTTTGCGTGCGCTCGATGTGGTGGGCTTTGTCCAGCGGGAGGCAGCCCGGCTTCATCATCCCAAGCGCTCCAAGCTGATGACCACGGCGCTGCGTTCATTCCTGCAGTACGCGCGTTACCGCGGCCTGATCAGTATCGATCTGCGATCGAGTGTTCCGACGGTGGCGAGTTGGTCGATGGCATCGCTTCCGAGAGCGCTGTCCTCGGACGAAGTCCAGCGTCTTCTAGCCCACTGCGATCGGACACGGCGATCGGCCGCCGCAATTGGGCGATTCTGCTGTTGCTCGCCCGGTTGGGGCTGCGTGCCGGTGAAGTAGTCGGCCTGGCGCTTGATGATCTCGATTGGGAGGCGGGAGAACTGTGCATTCGGGCAAGCGGGGGAAATTCGGACCGGCTGCCGATCCCCGAGGATGTCGGTGCAGCCCTCGCCGATTATCTGCGTCACTCGCGTCCCGCTTGCTCCTCCAGGCGGGTGTTCGTGCGCATGAGAGCTCCGCGCCGTGGATTCGCGAGTTCAGTGGCCATTTGCTCCATCGTTCGCCGCGCCCTTGAGCGCGCAGGGCTGAATCCAGCCCACAAAGGTGCTCATCTGCTGCGCCACTCCGTGGCGACCCAGATGCTGCGGCAAGGCGCCTCCCTGGCCGAGATCGGCGAGCTGCTGCGCCACCGCAGCCAGCAGACCACGATGATCTACGCGAAGGTCGATTTGGATTTGTTGCGTCCTTTGGCATTGCCGTGGCCGGGAGGTGCGCAATGAACCCGTTCGGACAAGCGATTCAAGACTACCTGGATTTGCGACGCAGCCTGGGATTCAAACTCCGCGATGCTGGCATTTGCCTGTCGAAGTTTGCCGCGTTTGTGCAGGCCCGAGGCGCCGCGCACATCACGACACAACTCGCCATGGAATGGGTACAGCAGAACCCATCCGCTCAGCCTTCAACGTGGGCACAGCGTCTGAGCTATATCCGTGGCTTCGCCCGCCATCACGTTGCCAACGACCCGCAAACCGAGATTCCGCCGCCGGGCCTACTGCCGTTTCACCCACGCCGAGCGCGACCGTACCTCTACTCGAACGAGGAAATCGGGCGCCTGCTTGAGTGCGCGATGGATCTTCCTTCCAGCGATGGTTTGCGCCCCTGGACCTATTACTGCCTGCTCGGGTTGCTGAGCGTCGCCGGCCTGAGGATTGGTGAGGCGATCCGCCTGCAGCTCGAGGATGTCAATCTCCAGGAGGGTTTGCTGACGATCCGCGGCACCAAGTTCGGTAAATCCCGCCTCGTGCCGATCCATCGGTCGACCCAAGAGGTGCTCGCGCAGTATCGAGCGCGCCGCGAGCGCTTCCTTGCCGGCCGCACCGCATCGGCGTCCTTCTTCATCACTAGTCGAGGGAATCACTTGGACATCGGTGATATCCATCGAACCTTCTACAAGCTTTCGCGCCGGATCGGTCTGCGCGATGCCACGGCCAGTCACGGTCCACGCTTGCATGACTTTCGTCATCGTTTTGCGGTCCAGACGCTGTTGCGCTGGTATCGCTCGGGCGAGGATGTCGAGCGACGTTTGCCAGTGCTATCGACCTACCTGGGACACGTCCGTGTCGCCGACACCTACTGGTATCTCAGTGATTGTCCAGAACTGATGGGACAAGCCGTCGCGCGTCTTGAACAACGTTGGGAGGAACGGCCATGAGCCCATCGGTCAATTTCCCAGCGCTGTTGCAGAGCTTCTTTACCCGGCGACTGATGCAGCAGCGTCGGGCAAGCCCGCATACGATCGGTTCGTATCGGGATACCTTTCGTCTGCTGCTGCACTTCGCGCAGGTGCGGGTTGGCAAGCCGCCAAGTCAATTGGCATTCGAGCAGATCGATGCGCCGTTGATTGCCGCTTTCTTGGAGGACATGGAGAACAGGCGCGGCATTGCGGCTCGCAGCCGCAACCTGCGACTCACCGCTATCCGCTCCTTCTTTCGCTACGCGGCCTTCGAGGCGCCGGCCCATTCGGAACAGATCCAGCGTGTCCTGGCCATACCCAGCCAGCGATTTACGCGCGCTCAGGTCGGCTTCCTCACCAGACCGGAAGTTGAGGCCCTGCTGGCTGCTCCCGATCAGCACACGTGGTCCGGACGCCGCGATCACGCCTTTCTCCTGCTCGCCATTCAAAGCGGGTTGCGCCTATCCGAACTCACCGGCGTACGGCGCGACGCAGTGACTCTGGATATGGGCGCCCACATCAGAGTGCTTGGAAAGGGCCGCAAGGAACGCGCTACCCCACTGACCAAGCAGACCGCAGCTGTGCTGAAGGCTTGGTTGCGCGAGATCCCTGATAGGACTGACGCAATAGTGTTTCCGAGTGCCCGGGGCGAGCCTCTGAGTGCTGACGGCGTGCAATACCTTCTCACCAAACACGTCGCGCTGGCCTCCACGAGGTGCCCGTCTTTGCAGCAGAGGCGGGTGACACCACACATGCTTCGTCACACCACAGCAATGGAGTTGTTGCTGGCAGGGATGGATCGTGCGGTGATCGCATTGTGGCTTGGGCACGAATCGGTGGACACAACGCAGATCTATCTCGACGCCAACCTTGCTATGAAAGAGTAAGCTCTGGCCAAGACCGCTCCGCCTGAGGGTAAGCCGGGTCGTTATCGGCCTGATGATCAGCTGTTGGCCTTCCTCAAAGGGCTGTAGGGGTCGACAAACCTATGCCGAGCACGAGCAGTCAATCGCGACGCTCCTCCGAGACCACATGCCGTTCTACTCGGCATAGTCCGGAACTCGGCATAGTGGCGCAGGCTGTGTGGCGTGATCTTTTTTTTAGACCACAGCCCGCGAC
>JBKKAO010000504.1:0-16095 GCA_046714645.1 Burkholderiales bacterium
ACCGAAACCCGAGACGGGCTAAATGTGTTGATAAACCCAGAAATGATCGAAACCTCGGGAGCCGCCGAATTCGAGGAGGGATGCCTGTCCGTGCCAGGGGTCTACGAAAACGTCGTTCGTGCCGAAAAGATCACTGTTCGTGCGCTCGACGCCAATGGCCAGGAGTTCACTCTCAATACCGAAGGCCTCCTAGCCGTGTGTATACAGCATGAGATGGATCATCTGAAGGGTAAGGTGTTTGTCGAGTACCTCTCCCGTCTTAAACAAAATCGCATCTTGAGTAGGTTCAAGAAGCGCCAGCGGCGTAGCGCGTAGTCCCGGCATGCGCCTTTTGTTCGCGGGAACGCCGCGATTCGCCTGTGCGGCCCTCTCGGCGCTGACCGAGGCCGGCCATACCATCCCCCTGGTGCTCACCCAGCCCGACCGACCGGCCGGTCGCGGCCATAGACTAGCCCCAAGCCAAGTAAAACAGCTCGCCATCCGCCACGGCATCGAGGTGTTCCAACCGGCCTCCCTCAAGGACGAAAAGGTTCAAACATATCTCCGCGACCAAGGCGCCCGAGCCATGGTGGTAGCGGCCTACGGTCTGATCTTGCCCAAACTCGTGCTCGATCTTTTCCCTCTGGGGTGCATCAACATCCACGCCTCTTTACTGCCTCGGTGGCGAGGCGCCGCTCCGATACCAAGAGCGATCCAAGCGGGGGACGAGCGCACCGGTGTGTGCATCATGCAGATGGACGAGGGGCTCGATACGGGCCCGGTGATGCTTTCGGAATCGCTCCCTATTGCCGCGGACGAAACGGGAGGAACACTACACGATAAGCTCTCCGCTGTGGGGAGCCGGCTCATCGTACGAGCGCTCCGCGGCTTAGAAGCCGGCCCGGCTCGGTTTACACCCCAATCGAAGGATGGCGCCACTTACGCGCGCAAGATTTCCAAGGACGAAGCACGCATCGGGTGGCGGCAAGAGGCTCATCAAATTGATGCGCAAATTCGCGCCTTCGATCCCGCGCCGGTCGCCTTTACGGAGCTGGCTGGTGAGCCCTTGCGCATCTGGCGCGCAACGGTTGTAGACGACTGCGCGACAGGCGCGGCTCCAGGGCAGATTCTTTCCGCGTCCCCAAAGGGGATCGACGTGGCCTGTGCTAGGGGTGTTTTGCGCATCGTGGAATTACAGAAAGCGGGTGGTAAGAGACTCCCGGCTTCCGAATTCCTGCGAGGACAGTCCGTGCCAGTGGGTGGCGTGATGGGTATATAGCGGCATGCGGAAAAACCAACAACTCGCCGCCGAAATCGTTCTCGCCGTTCTCTCGGGTGAAAGTCTTACGGCTAAGTTGCCCGCCATTTGGCGCACGCATTTAGCTCTGAGCGCCGGTGACCGGGGCACCATCCAAGACTTGAGCTACGGCACCCTACGACATTTCAGCGAGCTGCGGGCCTATGTCGATCTCATGACGAGCAAGCCCATAGCGGACGATAAAATTAAAGCGCTGCTTTGGGTGAGCCTGTACCAGTTAGTCTACTCGCAGAACGCTCCCCATGCTGTGGTGAACGAAGCCGTGAAGGCGGCTCAAGGTCTAGGCCGGACTTGGGCGAGAGGTTTGGTGAATGCGTTATTGCGGCGCTTTCTGCGGGAACGCACCGCGCTCGAATCACGCGTTCGCTCTTCGGAAGAAACACGCTACTCCTATCCAGCCTGGTGGATTCAGAGGCTCAAGCAAGATATCCCGGAACACTATCTCCAGGTTCTGGCCGAGGGCAACCGGCACCCTCCGATGACCTTGCGAGTCAACCGCCGCCAGCATTCTCGGGACGCCTATCTCGCGAAGCTTATGGAGTGCGGCATTCAAGCCCGTCCCGTAGGCAGCGCCGGACTGGTTCTCGAGCGCCCCGTGGCGGTGGAGCGCTTGCCCGGATTTGAACAAGGTTGGGTCTCCGTGCAAGACTACGGCGGCCAACTCGTTCCCGCGATACTCGAGGTGAAGGACGCAATGCGAGTATGCGATGCCTGTGCCGCGCCGGGAGGCAAGACCGCCCACGTGCTGGAAACCGCCGGCGTGCGCATGACAGCGCTGGATGTATGCCCCGGCCGGCTCGATCGTGTGCGGGAGAATCTGGATCGTCTCGGGTTGAGCGCGTCTTTGAAGGCGGCCGACGCGGGGGATCTTTCGCAGTGGTGGGATGGCGAATCCTTCGACCGCGTTGTGCTTGACGCGCCGTGTAGCGCCTCGGGTGTCGTTAGGCGGCATCCGGATATTAAGTGGCTTCGCACAGACCGAGACATTCCCCAATTTGCGCAACAACAGGGACGTTTGCTCGATGCGCTTTGGCAGGTGGTCAAACCCGGTGGTAAATTGCTCTACGTGACCTGTTCCGTGTTTAAGGCGGAGAATGGAGGCGTCATCTCGGGTTTTTGCCAACGAACGCGCGATGCGAGCCTCGCGCCGGGTTCATTGCCGTTAGATACTGCCGGAAGATGGATGCCCAGCGCCGATAACGATGGTTTTTTCTACGCTCTACTTCGCAAGATGTAACTTCGCAAGATATAAACCGTACCGCGAGGCGGTAGCGGTCCTATGCGCTATGGTCCTGTGCGGGGGTGGTGCACGGGCCGAAGGGATCGTCATCAAGTCCGCTGACATCGTTCCTCATGAAAACACCTTGCTGCTTAACGCCACCTTCGATGTCGCCTTGGGCCATGTGCTGGGAGACGCGCTGACCCGGGGTGTTCCGCTGAACTTCGTCACCGAGTTCGAGTTGGAGTATCCGCGCTGGTACTTTCTGAATCTGTGGAACAAGGATATTGCGTCCTATCGTAACCAACAAAAGCTGTCCTATAACATCCTCACCCGGCAGTACCGCTTGAGCGCCGGAGCCCTGCATCAAAACTTCGATACCCTGGACGAAGTGCTCGAGGTCATGGGGCGTACGCGAAACCGGCTGATTGGCCAGCGCGACGCCGCCCCGCCTGGAGAGGTCTACATCGCCAGCGTGCGGATGTGGCTTGATACCTCGCAGCTGCCTAAGCCGCTACAGATCAATGCGCTCGGCTCGCGCGATTGGAATTTGAGTTCCGATTGGTATCGGTGGACCTACAAGCCATGAGATCGCCGTTCAAGAACCTGAGGAAAAAATTCGCCAGCCGGAGCGTGCAGCTTCTCGTGGCCCTACTCCTTGGGCTAGGCGGTGTCATGCTTTATTTGCTGCTGGGCGCGAGCAGCAATACGCCGATGTTTGCACAAGACCTTCCCATTCTGCTCGGATTCACGCTCGTCCTCGTGCTGGTGTTGATGGGTCTAGTGGGTTATCAGTTGCTCATCCTACGGCGGCGCTTGAATGCGGGACTATTCGGCTCGAAGCTCACCTTGCGCCTGGTGTTGCTATTCGCCTTGGTCGCGGTGCTTCCTGGAGCGCTGGTCTATAGCGTGTCCGTTCAATTCCTCAACCGCAGTATCGAATCCTGGTTCGACGTACGAGTGGACAAGGCGCTAGAAAGCGGGTTACGCCTGGGACGTACCGTGCTGGAGAATTTGCTGCTCGAGTTGACCCAGAAAGCACAGAACACCGCCAATTCTCTAGAGCGCGTATATACCACCCGGCACGCCTCGGTCATCAACGATCTGCGCGAGCAAACGGGCGTGCAAGAAGTGGCGCTGTTTCGCTCGGATGGAACCTTGATCGCGTTTTCGGGCAATGAAAGTAGCGGATTCATGCCTCTTATGCCCAAGGCCGAATCCTTGCGCCAGGTTCGCATGCTGCAAACTTTCAGAGCCATCGAATCGGATTCCGGAACCGGCTATTTATTGCGCGTCGTGGTTCCCGTGGACCGGCCGGGGGACGAACTCTACGCCTTGCAATTGGTGCAAGCCGTGCCCAACGCGCTGGCCCGGGACGCCGAACAAGTCAAAGCCATGTATCGCGATTACCAGGAATTGGAACTGTCGCGCTCTGGACTCAAGCGGCTCTATGGTATTTCCTTGACGCTGACTTTGCTGCTGGCCTTATTCTCCGCCCTATTGCTGGCGGTCTTGTTTAGCGAACGTTTGGCCGCACCTTTGCGCGCTCTAGCGGCCGGCACGCGCGCGGTGGCGCAGGGAGATTTCACGCTGCGCCATCCTGTTCAACGCCATGATGAATTAGGTGTGTTAACGGAATCCTTTAACACCATGACCACTCAGTTGGCCGAGGCCCAAAGCGCGGTCATGCAAAACCAAGAAGCCCTCCAGGCAGCGAAGACCTATCTCGAAAGTATCGTCGCCAAGCTCTCCGCCGGAGTGTTGTCCCTGGATCCTGAATACCGGTTGCGCTCTTACAATCCCAGCGCCGCGCAGATTCTCGGTTTGGATTTGAGCGCGCTGATCGGTGAGCCGATTTACAGCTGGACGAAGCACGACGAACAACTGGCCCAAGTGGCTAGCGAAGTGAGTCCCTTTCTCGATCGCTCCGGCTCGGCGGCCTGGGAGACTCAGTTCGAGTTCAAAGCCGAAGGCGGCTCGAAGATTCTCCTCGTACGCGGCTCCAGCCTGCAGCCTAGTATCGAAGGCGGCCATGTGGTCGTGTTCGATGACATCACACGGGTTCTGCAAGCGCAACGCTACGCGGCTTGGGGCGAAGTCGCGCGCCGGCTCGCCCATGAGATCAAAAATCCGCTCACCCCCATTCAGCTCTCCGCGGAAAGGCTGGAGCACCGGCTAGCGGAGAAGCTGTCCGAGGAGGACGCCGACATGCTGCGCCGCTCCACTCGTACCATCGTCAATCAAGTCACTGCGCTCAAGGGCATGGTGGACGCCTTTAGCCAATACGCGCGCGCCCCGGAAATCAAACTGCAGGCGGTCGATCTCAATGCGCTAGTGCAAGAAACACTCTCTTTATATGAAGCGAATCGGCCTATCATTCAGCGACGGCTTCCCATGGGGCTACGAACGGTGCAAGGCGATCCCGCGCGCTTGCGCCAAGTGATCCATAACCTGCTGCAGAACGCGCAACAAGCCGTCGGCGATCACAGCGATGGCCACATCGAGGTATGCACGGAAGCCATGCCTCTGGGCGCGCGAATTTCCGTAAGTGACAACGGCCCAGGATTTCCTACGGAGCTGCTGGGACGCCTGTTCGAGCCCTACGTGACGACGAAGACCAAGGGCACGGGATTGGGACTGGCCATCGTCAAGCGTATCGTTGAAGAGCACAACGGGCAGATCGATTTACGTAATCTCCCCGTGCGGGGCGCCTCGGTGAGTGTCACTATTCCATGGGCCGAGGCGCCAAAACCGGTGGCGGTTAGGGAAAATAAAGTGAAAGTTGGGTGATGGGATGAGCCAAATACTAGTGGTGGATGATGAGATCGGTATTCGAGAACTACTCTCGGAGATCTTGCACGACGAGGGGCATCAAGTTCGTTTAGCGGAGAGCGCGGGCGAGGCGAAGGTCATGCGCACGCGCAACCGGCCGGATTTGGTACTCCTGGACATTTGGATGCCGGATACCGACGGCATCACGCTTCTCAAGGAGTGGGCGACTACGGGGCTGCTCACCATGCCGGTGGTCATGATGTCCGGCCACGGCACCATCGATACCGCGGTGGAGGCAACGCGAATCGGTGCCTATGCCTTTCTGGAAAAGCCCATAGCGCTGCAAAAACTGCTCACCACCGTTGGGCAGGCTTTACGTCAAGGCCAGACCGCTAACCAGCCTGGCCTGTCCATGGCCTACCTTGGCCGCGCTCCATTACTTCAAGAACTCAAGACGCGGCTCGAGAATATCCGCAACCTGCCCCTCCCAGTCTTGTTTACGGGCGAACCCGGCGTGGGCAAAACCCTATGCGCGAAGTTTCTTCATAACGCGAACTCTCCATGGGTGGCGCCCGAGAATTTTTCCATCCTCGACGACCACGCTAACAACTTAGTAGGACAGGCCGCCGAAGGCACACTTTTTCTTCACGAAGTTAGCACGCTGACTGCTCATCAACAGCAGAATCTTCTGCAGCAGTGCGGCAAACTCGACCGGTATCACACGCGGTTGATCTCCACCACCTCGAAAGATCTTCCGGCATTGGTGGGCCAAGGATTGTTTGATGCGCGCTTGTACAGCGCATTGAGTCCGCTGACCGTGCGCGTGCCCAGTTTGCGCGAACACACCGAGGATACTCCGGAGCTCGCGCGCTTGATCTTGAGCCGTTACATGGAATCCAAGGAGGTCCCGGCGCGCCAGTTCAGCACCGCGGCGCTCAATGCGCTACGCCTGTTTCAGTGGCCGGGCAATCTGGTGCAGTTGGAGAGCGTGGTGAAAAGCGTTGCCTTACTGGCCTTGAGTCACGAGATCACGCTCTCCGATGTCAACAGCACCTTAGCGCGCTTGGATGCCCCCATGAACAGCGCTTGCGTGCCCCTGGACACCGATTTGCGCGAGGCGCGCGAAGCCTTCGAGCGGATCTATTTCGAGTATCACATGACCCGCGAAGGCGCCAACATCAGCCGGGTGGCGGAACGGGTGGGCCTAGAGCGCACCCATCTGTACCGTAAGCTCAAGCAACTGGGTATTCAGATTCCGCGCAAGGAGTAGCGCTCAAGAGGGGAGGTCGATCCCATATAATCCGCCGCTCTCGCGCTCTGCTTCGCGCCGAAGCAGAGATACTCTTCTGGAAACGACTCCATGGCAACCCGCCAAGAACTTGCCAACGCCATCCGCGCTCTCGCGATGGACGCTGTGCAGAAAGCCAATTCCGGTCACCCCGGCATGCCCATGGGCATGGCGGAAATCGCGGAAGTGCTATGGAATCATCATCTGCGATTCAACCCGGCCGATCCGCACTGGCCCGACCGCGACCGCTTCGTGGTCTCCAACGGTCACGGGTCCATGCTGCTCTACGCGCTATTACACTTGACAGGTTTTGAATTACCCATCGGCGAACTCAAGCGGTTTCGCCAACTGCACTCGAAAACACCCGGCCATCCGGAGCACGGCCTGGCTCCTGGAGTGGAAACCACCACAGGCCCGCTTGGCCAAGGACTCGCCAACGCTGTGGGCATGGCCATCGCCGAGCGAGAGCTCGCGCGCACCTTCAACAAGCCCGATGGCAAGATCGTCGATCATCACACCTACGTGTTCCTAGGCGATGGTTGTTTGATGGAAGGGATTTCCCACGAAGTGTGTTCGCTGGCAGGGACCCTCGGGCTCAATAAGCTGATCGCGCTCTACGACGACAATGGCATCTCCATCGATTCGGAGAAGGCCGAAATCCATCAATGGTTCACCGACGATACGCCCAAGCGTTTTGAAGCCTATGGATGGAACGTTATCCGGAACGTAGACGGTCACGATTTCGCCGCGGTCGACCCGGCGATTCGTGCGGCGAAAGATGAAGCCTCGCGCCCGACGCTGATTTGCTGCCGTACCACCATCGCTAAGGGGTCGCCCAATAAAGCCAATACCGGGGCGGCGCATGGCGTACCCTTGGGCGACAAGGAAGTGGCCGCCACGCGCGAGAAGCTGGCGTGGACTCATGCCTCCTTTGAGATTCCGCCCGATATTTACGCGGGCTGGGACGCCAAGGATCGCGGCGCGAAGGCCCAACGAGGGTGGAGCGAGCGTTTCGCGCGCTACCGTAAGAGCTATCCTGCCGAGGCCGCCGAGTTCGAGCGCCGCGTCAAAGGAGAACTCCCTGCCCAATGGCGCGATCATGCCCAGCAGATGGTCGCAAAAGTGAACGAGAAAGCCGAAACCATCGCCACCCGCAAAGCCTCACAAAATGCACTGGAAGCCTTGGGGCCCGTACTACCCGAACTCCTGGGCGGGTCCGCCGATCTGGCGGCTTCCAACTTGACGTTATGGGCGGGTTCCAAAGGCGTGGAGAAAGACGCCGGCGGCAACTATCTGTTCTACGGCGTGCGAGAATTCGGCATGTGCGCGGTGATGAATGGCCTCGCGCTGCATGGCGGCTTCATCCCCTATGGCGGCACCTTCTTGGTATTCTCCGACTACGCCCGCAACGCGCTACGCATGGCGGCATTGATGGGCGTAGGAGTCATCTACGTCTTCACCCACGATTCCATCGGCCTAGGCGAGGATGGTCCCACCCACCAAGCCGTGGAACATGCCGCAAGCCTGCGCATCATTCCTGGCATGGATGTTTGGCGGCCCTGCGATGCCACCGAAACTGCCGCCGCTTGGGCCGCCGCGGTGGAACGCCGCAAAGGGCCTTCAGCTTTATTGTTATCGCGCCAGAACCTTCCCCACGCCGCCCGCGACAGCATGCAGCTTGCGGGCATCCACAAGGGCGGCTATGTACTTTCCGGCACGGCGAGTCCCAAGGCAGTGTTAATCGCTACCGGATCCGAGGTGGCTTTAGCGCTCTGCGCGCAGAAGGCGCTCGCTGAAGAAGGTGTGGCCGTGCGCGTCGTCTCGATGCCCTGCACCTCCGTGTTCGACGCGCAGGACGCAACCTACAAGGCGAGCGTGCTGCCCGCCGGCGTACCTCGTGTCGCCATCGAAGCGGGGATCACCGACTACTGGCGCAAGTACGTGGGCCTCGAAGGTGCCGTCGTGGGAATAGACCGCTTCGGCGAATCCGCGCCCGCCGGAGACTTGTTCAAATACTTTGGTTTCACCACTGAGAACGTGGTGGCGAAAACCAAAGGCGTCCTCCACGCCTAGCCCACATGCGATTGTTGGCGGACATCGGGGGCACCAATGTCCGCTTCGCTTTACTTCCCCCAGGGAGTACCACTCCCCAGGATGAGATCAATCTTCAATGCGCGGACTATCGCGGACTGGAGGAGGCGGTCGAGCACTACCTCGGCCAAGTCTGTCATCCTTCTATCACCGACGCGGCCATGGATGTCGCCACCGCCGTCACCGGCGACCTCATCAAACTGACCAACAGTCCCTGGGCGTTTTCCGTCGAACAGGCGCGCCGTCGGCTAAAGCTGAATCGCTTTGTAGTCATCAACGACTTCACGGCGCTGGCGCTCTCGCTGCCGAAATTGCGGCCAGAAGAGTTGCGCAAGGTTGGACGCGGCGCTGGCGTGCCTGGGGCTCCCATCGCGTTGTTGGGCGCGGGCACGGGCCTAGGCGTCTCGGCGCTCATCCCCTACGGCGATCGTTGGATTCCGCTACAAGGTGAGGGAGGGCACGTGGCCTTCAGCGCCATGAACGATCGCGAGGATGACGTTCTGCGAGTCTTGCGCGGACGATTCGGTCACGTATCGGCGGAGCGCTTATTGAGTGGTCCCGGCCTCGTTAATATCTACCGGGCGCTTTGCGAAATCGGCCATGTCGTGCCTCGCAACTTCTCCCCGGAGCAAGTGAGCAACCTCGGCCAAACCGGCGAGGATGTTCAATGCGCCGAGACGCTGGAACTTTTCTGTGCCGCATTGGGTACCGCCGCGGCCAATCTGGTAGTTTCGCTTGGCGCTCGCGCCGCGGTGTACATCGGCGGGGGTATCGTGCCGAAGTTGGGGGACTACTTCGACCGCTCGCCCTTTCGCGCACGCTTCGAGCACAAGGGACGCTTCTCCCGCTACGTTGCACAGGTACCGACCTACGTGATTTTGGCCGAGACCCCCGCGCTGCGCGGGTTGGCGGTGGCCTTGGAGAATGCATGACCCGGTATTGGGTGCGTTGAACTCGCCGGCGCCGTCCTCGAACTCGCACGCGGAAACTGTTTACCGTCCAGACATCGACGGTTTGCGCGCCCTCGCCGTACTAGGTGTGGTGGCATATCACACCGACAGCCGGTGGATCCCTGGGGGATTTTCAGGCGTCGATGTTTTCTTCGTGATCTCCGGCTACCTCATTCATTCGTTGATCCTCGGGGAAATGAAGGCTGAGCGTTTCAGCCTGGCGAATTTCTATGCGCGGCGTATTCGCCGGATATTTCCTGCCCTGATCCTCGTCTTGTTCGCGTCCTGGTCCTTCGGATGGCTCTCGCTCCTTTCCGGCGAGTACCGCCAACTCGGCAAGCACATCGGTGCCAGCGCGATTTTCATTGCCAACTTTGTACTCAATCGAGAGGCGGGGTATTTCGATACGGACGCGCTATTGAAACCGCTGCTACATCTGTGGTCCCTGAGCGTAGAGGAGCAGTTCTATCTCGTCTTTCCCGTAACGCTGGCTTTGTTGGTCCGATTTCGCATCTCATTCGGCAAGGCGCTCCTCGCGTTACTCGTGGTGTCTTTCGGGGTGTCTTGCTGGATGACGCTGAGCATGAAGACGGCCGCCTACTACTTGCCGTGGAGCCGGTTCTGGGAATTATTGTCCGGGGCGCTGTTGGCGCAAGCGGCGCGTCACCTCAAGCCCGGAGAGGATTTTCCTGGACGGCTTACCGCCTTAAGCGGTTGGCGTTATGTGGGGCGCGCCCAACTCTGGTCCTTATTGGGCGCATCCCTTGTTGTCTGCGGATTCTTTCTAATCCAGCCCAACAGCGCGTTTCCCGGACCGCTTGCGTTGTTGCCAGTGTTAGGGACCTGCCTGCTCATCGCCGCCGGCCCAGGCGCGGGGTTCAATCGTCACGTCCTCTCCTCACGTCCTCTTGTGGCCTTGGGTTTGGTCAGTTACGCGTGGTATCTGTGGCACTACCCGCTGCTCGCTTTCGTGCGAATTACGGAACCGCAATCTCCCGCGCTATGGAAACTTCTAGGTGCGGTGATGACCGCCTTGTTGCTTGCGGTGCTTTCCTACCGAATGCTCGAGCGCCCCATCAGAGGCTCTCGAAGTGTAAGGGTACTTACCGGCTTGGTGGTGTCGATGATTATCGTGGGCGCGGTAGGTAAATACACCGCAAACGTCCGTGGGTTCGAGAACCGGCTCCCACGGGCCCCGGAGATCGCCACCATGACCAAGGAGGAGCATGCCGCCAGTCGGACGGCGGTCACGGCATTGCTCGGCGACAGTCATGCAAATCATTTTTCACCCGGCCTCTTCGCCTACGTGAACAAGCGCGGCGATGGCGTTAGGTTGTATTCCTATGGGGGTTGTGCTCCGCTCTACGGCGTCGATATCGAAGGCGGGCCCGGTGGAAAATGCAAGGATGTAGTCACGCCTGCCATCGATCAAATCGCTGCGGAAGCCCGGCTGCGCACCGTGGTGATCGCCTTCAATGGTCCTGGCTATATGAATGGCTCGCGCGGTGTTACCCTTTCGCATCCGAGTTTCCCCTCCTCGGACAACGACACCGTCTTTCGCGCGGGCTTGCACGCCACGCTTGCCAAGCTAGTGGACGCGGGTAAACAAGTCGTCTTGTTGATCGATAATCCGCCGCTGAATTTTCACCCGCGTAACTGTCTTATGGTCCGGCCCTTCTCAACCACGCCGGCTAAATCCCATTGCGCCGTCGAACGAGGGTGGGTGGAATCCACCACCAAGGTATACCGCGACACCTTGTACGATTGCGTGCGGGCCTTTCCGGGCGTCAAGATTTTCGATACCTATCCCGTTCTGTGCGACGCGGCCCATTGCTATGCCAAGAAAGATGGGCGTCTGCTCTACGCAGACACCACCCACTTGACCCGGGAGGGTTCATTGCGTTTCGCCGAACGATTCGATTTCTAAAGTCTGCCAAGCTTAGAAGCTATACTATGGGGGACCTATTCGGAATTTTCAAAGTGGGGCATTCGAGTGCGAACGGAGGAGGAATGGTGCGAATCACATTAGGTGGGATCATGCTGTTGGCCATAGGGTGCCCGGTGATGAGTTACGGCATGCAGAACGAGCCGAGCGATTTCCTCGGCGTCGAGTGGGGCGCATCCATCGAGAAGTATCGCGCGGAGCTCAAGACCATCGTCGAGGACGAGCACTCGGGGCACTACCGGCGAATGACGGACCGCCCTTTTTTTGCCGGACTCGAAGTGCGGCGCATCAGCTATTATTTCTACAAGGGTGGTTTCACCAGCGGCACCTTTCTCACGGTGGGTACCAACGACTTCAACCGGGTTGTCGCCCATCTCACCGAGCGTTATGGTCCGCCGCAGACGGTAAACCCCCGGCATCGTGTCTATGCCTGGGAAGGTGAGCGAGCGGGAGTGACCGTCTCCTGCGATATCAGCATCAGTTGCTATACCGAGTTTTACGACAAGGCGAAACGATTGGAGGAAATGGCGGCCTCTGGCCGGCGTGCGGAAGACTAGCTGAGCGGGTGTCAGAGTAAAATCCGGGTCCTTGATTTGAAATCCCCGATCTCAACCCCGCCCTGACACGCAATGTCCCATCCTGACGCCTCGGTCGCTTGCTCCATACCCTGCAATCTGTGTGGGTCCAGAGAAGTCGAGCAGATTCGAACCCAGGACCGTCACGGCGCACCACTACGTTCGGTGATCTGTAAGCAGTGCGGATTGGTGTGGACGGACCCTCGGCCGGCGCCTGAACAAATGCGAGAGTTTTACGCGCAGGAATACCGCTTGGACTTTAAGGGGACGTACCAGCCAAAGCCCAAGCACACCTACCGCTCGGGTAAGGTCGCCGTGGACCGGTTTCAGCGTCTTCGTGATGTCCTCAAACCGGGTATGCGCGTCCTGGACGTGGGTGCGGGCGGCGGCGAGGTCGTCTACGTGCTGCGAGCCCTGGGCTACGATGCCACGGGCTTCGAACCCAACGAGGGGTACGCGCGCTACGCCGCGGAGGTCCTAGGGCTACCCGTCCGCCAAGGCTTTCACCAAGACTTCCCGGTGGAGCCGGAATCGCAAGATGTGGTCACCATGTTCCATATGGTCGAGCATCTGGAAAGTCCCTTCGAAGCGCTGCGAAACGTGTATGGCTGGCTGCGTCCGGCGGGGCTATTGGTCGTGGAAGTTCCCAATGTCGAGGCGGTGTGCCAACAACCCCATACGCAGTTTCATCGAGGACATCTCTACCACTTCAACTTGCCCACCTTGGAAAAAACCGGCCAGCGGGCGGGGTTTATGGTGGTGAGCCGCTTCACCTCTGCCGATGGTGGCAACATCATGTTGTTGCTGCGCAAGTCTCCCACGCCTACGCCCTCCTCCTGGGCTATTCCCGGGAATTACGTGCGCGTCGCGTCCATCCTGCGCGGGCATACCGCGCTCAAGCATGTGTTCAGCCGCTATCCTTTTATCCGGCCGTTTCGCAAAATTGCCTCTGGCTTAGAGGAACGGCGCCGCGTGCGAATTCATCGTTCGCCGCGAGACATACTGGATGCGGTGATCGCCGAGGCTCGGAGCGCCCGATGACGG
Organism: Burkholderiales bacterium; assembly: GCA_046714645.1. GTDB lineage: Bacteria > Pseudomonadota > Gammaproteobacteria > Burkholderiales > SHXO01 > SHXO01. The sequence continues at coordinate 13,182 of JBKKAO010000504.1, forward strand.
CGGCCCAGCAAATCAGCGATCACCTCGCCGGGGTAATCGCCCGCACCCGCCTCGAGCAAACTCCCTTCGATCATGTCGTGCTAGAGGAGATCTTTGCGCGCGAGACCTATGCGGAGCTACTGACGAAACTGCCCGAGAATCACTACTACCGAGAGCTGAAGCACAGCGATGCGATGATGGCCGATGGCCGCAGCGCGCGGCTTCAATTTCCGTTATTGGCCGCCAATATCGCGCGACTGCCCCCCGCGCAGCGTGCCTTCTGGAACAACATCGTTGCCGGTTTGAATTCGCGCAAGGTGGAAGAGGCTTGGCGCGCAAAATTCAAGTCGGTTCTAGAGGCGGTGACGGGCAAGTCTCTTTCCGCCCTCAAGTTCCGGCCGCACCTCACGCTATTTCGCGATCTGGGTGGTTATAAGATCTCGATCCACCCGGATTCGCCCCGTAAGGCCATCACCGTCCAATACTATCTCCCCGCGGACGAATCACAGATTCATCTGGGTACGGTGTTCCATGACAAGAACTCCGACGGCGGTTTTCGCGAAGCCCGCGCAATGCGGTTCGCCCCCAACACGGGCTATGCTTTCGCGGTCACCCCCGCGAGCTATCACAGCGTCAAGCCCATGGGTGCGCAAGACCACCCGCGCAATAGCTTGATGGTCATCATCCACTACGACCGCGGACCCTTGATAGAAGGATTCAAGGCTGGCCGCGCGCGTGTGCGCGCTTGGTACGACCGCGTGAGCGGGCGTAGCACGGGGGAAAGGGGTGAAGGCAAGTACGAGTAGATGTGATGGCCACTAAGACTGCGAGCTCGCCCCGCCGTCTCCTTGCATTCACACGACCCTACCACCGGCTATAGCGTGAGCGGGTAGGAGGCATCAAGTCACAGGACGGCGGACCCTACCGTTGCGGACACCCGGTCGGATAAATTTACACCCGAATCGCGAGAAAGAAGCATCCGTGGTCTTTTCGCAGGGTCACTTCCAGCAGCGCGCTTCCCGGAAAGCCGCGCCAATACTTTTCAGGCCAACGCGGGTTTCTCTGCGTTGGCCAAAGTCGGGATTTTGGCGCTCCAATAATCTGTCGAGAATATTTACATGGGGCCATCTTTTGACGGCTTGCGGGCGTGGTAGTCAGCGACTTCCTGCCGATTTCTCCGCCTCCCACGCCTCGCAGCGTTTCATCGCTTCGGGGGTGAACTCGGCTTGGGGCTCGTTGCCGCCGATCACGAACATCAGGATGTGTTCCCGGTCGGGCTCGTCGTAGGTGACGTCCATGAATCGCCGCGCGACCCCGACCGGAAACGAGATGACATCGAGCGGATCGAGGTCGATATGTTCCGTCGAGGTCCCTTCGTTCCATTCGCATCGCCAGCGCCCGGTCATCGCGATGAAGGTTTCGTTCGTATCGTGGTTGTGCATGAGCGGTCCCTTGCCCGGTTTTGCGCGACAGTAGCCGAGATTGAAACCCTCGGCGATGGGGATCGCCGCCATGCTCGAGGCATCCTCGCCCACCGGAGAGGTGGTGGCCTCGTTGCGTCTATCCTGAGGTGGCTGGAAACCGATGACGTTGTAGAGCATCCGGTGGCATTCGGGCACGTCGCTATCGGGTAACCCACCGTCCGAACCTTGCAGGTCCTTGAAGCGCGCAACACGCTTCAGCATTTCCTCGCGCGTCCACACACGCACCTCTCGCCAGTCGCTCATGATTTCTCCCGTGCCGGGTCAGCATCCCCGGGTCCCGCCCTTTTTAGGCCCGATGCGGCGGCGCTGTCAAGAGCTGGATGGCGCCCCGCCGGGAGTGGTGCATTGAGGAACGCCCGGCGGGCTGATAATCTGCTGTCATAGGAAGACCACGAGAGTCGCAGGAAAGATTCACGGTTGGAGGCGCGGCGGGGTGCCAATAGCAAGTAGACTGGCACTAAGCTAGGAATAAGTTTCATCCGGACAAGGAGGAGGGCTGATGGAGGCTTCCAAACGCACTTGGATGTCCCGGGCAGCGATAATCGCCGTCGCGCTCGCCGTGGGAATTGCCGGCTTTCTCCCGCGTGCTCGGGCCCAGCAACCGATCCGGGTCGGCATGGGTATCGCGCAGACCGGGGCGCTGGCCGGCGGCGGGAAGGCGGCGCTGCTGGCGCTGCGGATGTGGGTCGAGGACATTAACGCTCGAGGCGGGTTGCTCGGACGCAAGGTAGAGCTCATCGCCTACGACGACCAGTCGAGTGCCGCGACCACGCCGGGCATCTACGCCAAGCTCCTCGACATCGACAAGGCCGACCTGCTCATCGCGCCCTACGGCACCGTGCCCACCGCGCCGATCATGCCGCTGGTCAAGCAGAGGAAGCGCCTGCTGATGGGCAACTTTTCGTTCCAGTCGAACCACACGGTCCAGCATGACATGTATTTCAACAACGCGCCGTTTAAAGACGCGGCAAGCTGGTACAACGGGTTCTTCAAACTCGGACAGGGCGCCGGTGCGAAGACGGTGGCGTTCCTTGTCGCCGATCAGGAGTTCGCGCAGGCCCTAGCGGCCGGCGCCAAGGAGATGGCCAAGAAATTTGGTCTGAAAACGGTCTACGAGCAGAGCTATCCTCCGGCGATGGTGGACTTCTCGTCCATGATCCGCGCGATCCGTGCCGCAAAGCCCGACATCGTGGCGGTGATGTCCTATCCCAACGACTCGGTTGCCATCGTGCGTTCTGTGAACGAGATCGGTGTGGGCGGCTCGGTGAAGCTGTTCGGCGGTGGCATGGCCGGCCTGCAATTCGCCTCGGTGATGGCCTCCCTCGGCTCGATGCTGAATGGGATCGTCAACTACAACTCCTACGTACCGGAAAGCACGATGGAGTTTCCCGGCGTGAAGGATTTCCTTTCGCGCTACGCCAGCAAAGCGGCCGAGGCCAAGGTCGACGCTC
>JBKKAO010000505.1:0-3188 GCA_046714645.1 Burkholderiales bacterium
GTTGCCGCCCTTCGAATGCAGGAACGCTGTCAGCGCCAGCAAGATAATTATCACTATCCAGCGCAACTTCACGATGAAGTCAACATAACTCCGTAGCATCTCCAACCTCCAAAGTAATGGCTATTTACAACTGCTCACTGTATCCAAGGTGCGCAAAAAACAATCAACGATTCGCTCGCACAACGGATTCTAGAACTTTCCGTATTTTAGATAAGCCTCTTGCGGATCCATTCCGCCCAGGATGGCGGTGCGGACTTGGTTCTCGGTTTGCAGGACTTGCTCGGTCTCGCTCACCACTTCCCCGGCGATCTTGCCGGGAATGATCACGACGCCGTCGCGGTCGCCGAGCAGGTAATCTCCGGTACAAATAGTGACGGCGCCGATGGTGACCGGTTCGCCGAAGCGATCCGGCATCCAGCGCCCGACGATGTCCGCTGGGGTGTTGAGATTGCAGAAGACGCGAAAGCCTTGTTCGAGAATGAATTCCGTATCCCGGCAACGCCCGTCCACTACGTAACCCCGCACTCCTTTGAACTTGAGGGTTTCGGCGGAGAGTTCTCCCATGAGGGCGACGGCGTGGGTGTTGGGCTGGCACACCAGCACTTTCCCCGTCGGGGCTTTGGACAGCACACCGGTCCAGGCTACGAGGGTCTCGTGCGGATCTCGCGTCTGGTCCACATAACCACTAAAGGTGTAGATCTTACCAGCGAGTTTTTTGGTTGGATCCAGAGCCCGGATCTCCGGGGGCAGCACGCAGTTGTCATAACCCATATTGCGCAGCACGTCGTGCACGGCGGCGGCGTAGCACGTTTCTAGGCGGGTAGCGAGGTCATCCGGGCGGCTAGTCATTTTCAGGCTTTCGGTGAGACGGGGGCGATATTTCACCACGAAGGCGGGGAAGTCGCTCAAACAAAAATCTCAATGCCCCGAAGCCGATTGCAGCGCCTGCTCTTCAGTCGCCGTCAGAGCATGGCGGCGCATCCCTATCAACTCGTTCAGCGCTAGCGCGCCAATGACGATCAATCCGCCCACTAGGGTCGCCATCCCCGGATTCTCCCCCACGAAGATCCAAGTCGCGAAGGTGCCGAAAATCGTTTCGAGTATCGAGAGAAGTCCGATCTCTGCGGCGGCCAATCGTGGCATGGCGAAGATCATCAGCAAACAGCCCAGCCCCAATTGAATCGATCCCATGATCGCGAGAAGGAGCAAGTCCTTGGCACCGGCTTCGAAGGGTAGCGCCAACGGCAGCGTCACCAGCATCGATAGGATGCCGGCCAGAATCAGCGTGATCGTCGCATCCGCGCTGGCGTGCATGCGCCGAAGCATGACAACATTGGCGGCGAAGGCGATGGGGATCAAAACGGCGATGAGATTGCCTAGCCAAGCCCCACCTCCCAGTGAGCCAGCGAACATGAGCGCTATGCCGCCGAAGGCGATGAGCATCGCAATCCAGGTGCGCGCGGGGAGCGTCTCATGCAGAAACAGCTTGCCGGCGAGGGCCGCGAAAAATGGCGCGATGCTGCACAACACCAAGGTGTTCGCCACCGTAGTTCTGCCCAGGGCCACCAGAAAGCACACGTACATGGAAGCCCACAGCATGCTTGAGATCAGTCCTGCGCGGCCCACCCGAAGAGTGAATGAGGCGCCGGCACGGTAGCGCTTGTGGATGAGGTACGCGCCGACGAAAATCATCATGAACAAGGAACGCCAGAAGGTGATCTCCCAGCTATCCTTGACTGACATGTTGCGCACTAGCACACCGGCGCTGGCCCAGCATAGGGTGGCGCCCATCATCAGGAGAACGCCTTTGCGATGCTGCCCGTGCTGGGCCACGCTACACGGAGGATTCCGGATGAGGCAGGCCCGCCGTGACGACGGCTTTGATCTTCATACTCAGTACGTCGCTCGTCCGCCGGATAGGTCCAGGGCGGAGCCGGTCGTGAAAGAACAATCCTCCGTGCACAACCAAGACACAGCGGCGGCGATTTCCTCAGTCTGCCCGAAGCGCCCAATGGGAATCTTCTGCAGCATGTAGTCGATGTGTTGCTGCGACACCTGGTCGAAGATGGGGGTCTTCACCGCTGCCGGTGTCACGCAATTGACCGTGATGTTGTTCTTCGCCAACTCTTTGCCGAGAGACTTGGTGAGTCCGATCACGGCGGCTTTCGATGAACTGTAAGCGCTCGCCGTGGGGTTGCCTTCCTTGCCCGCGATGGAAGCGATGTTGACGATGCGGCCGTAGCCATTGGCGATCATGTGGGGCGCGACCGTGCGGCAGCAGTAGAAAGTGCCATTCAGGTTGATGTCGTGAACGCGTAACCATTCATCCACCGGATACTCCCAGGTCATCGCATTCTTACCGGCGACCCCCGCGGAATTGACCAGCGCGTCCACTTTGCCGAGAGCGGCGAGCGTGGCCTTGAACGCTGCCTCCACTTGTTCGATCTTGGTGACATCGACCTTCTGTATGTGGGCCTTGGGAGCGCCAGAGAGAGTCTTCACGGCGTCGGCCATGGCCCCATCGTTCATGTCCCAAATGGCCACCGACGCGCCCGATCGTGCAAGCCGTTGTGCGATGGCGAGGCCGATCCCCGATGCGCTGCCGGTAACGATGGCAGCGCGGCCTTTCATGTCCAGATTATTCACTACGAATCTCCGTTTGGTGGTGTCGCAAGGGATTCTACCCAAGGTCTGCAGCTGTAACGATGAAACCTTCCGGGGGTAACGCGTGTAAAGTTTATTGTCTGACAGGCCCTTAACCCTGTGCGGTGGGAACAAGCACTTCGTTGAACTTCGCGAAGAACTGATCCGCGATCTTCTTGGCCGCGCCGCTCACTAAGCGCGAGCCGATCTGTGCGATCTTTCCGCCCACCGATACCTTGGCGCTGTAACTTAGTTTGGTGCCTATGGAATCGGTACTGAGGGTCACCTGGCAACTGCCTTTTCCGAAACCCGCCACTCCGCCCGTGCCTTCGAAGTGCAAGGTGTAGGCGGCGGGCACGATAACATCGGTGAGCGTGAGTTTCCCGCTGAACTTCGCTTTCACTGGACCGATGGCGGCGACCATCGCCATCTTGTATTCGCCATCTGAAATCATTTCCACCGTCTCGCAACCGTGGATGCATTGCTTGAGGTTCGCCGGATCGTTCAGCGCGTCCCACACTTTTTGTTGGGGAAGGGCGATGATC
>JBKKAO010000506.1:0-3365 GCA_046714645.1 Burkholderiales bacterium
ACACCGCACCCCGGCGGCCGGCCGGCGGATAGCGGCAGCAATCCACGATGTATTGGGCTTGCTCGGACGTTTCCACCATAGGCACCATCAGACCCATGGCGCCCAAGTCGAGCAGGCGCGCAATGTACTGATAGCCGGTAGTCGGCACGCGCACGAAAGGCACGATATCGAGCCCCCGGCACAGCGCCAGTTGCGTCTTCATGGTCTCGATGCTCACGCCCGAATGCTCCATGTCGAACAAGATGAATTCGCAACCGGCGTTCTTGCAGATTTGCGGATATCCGGGGGAGAAGAACTCCATGGCGAAAGAGCCGAAGGCGTAGCCGCCTCGAAGCACGCGTTGTTTGATGGGGTTGGGTCTCATGGTTGTGGTCGTGACATCGTTGATACACAAGGAGCGTTACGCTCCGGGAAATTGCTTACGATCCTGCCAGGTCATGCAGCGTCTTGAAACTAGAACGTAGCGCGCTCTGCAACAGGTGCACATCGACACCCGCCGCGAACATGCGAAATCCCTTCGCCCAGTACTCCCGGCTCCACTCGTCGCTGGCGGTCATGGAGGCCAGCACCTTGTGGTGCTTCTTGGCCGCGACCACCAGTTTGTCGATGGCATTGATGTATTGCGGGTGATCGAATTGCGCGGGGATGCCCATAAAATTGGTGAGATCGAAGTGCCCCAACCACAGCACATCCACGCCAGGAACAGCGGCGATCTTGTCGATATTCTCGATTCCCTCGGGCGTTTCGATCAGGCAGATGACGAGCGTGCGCTCGTTGGCGGCTCTGATCTTCTCCGCGACGTCGCCGCTCTCGTAGGCGTCATGGGCGAAGCCAAAGGCCGCGCCACGGCGGCCCGTTGGCGGATAGCGGGTGCAGGAAACAATAAATTGCGCCTCGTCCGCCGTGCGCACCATCGGCGCCATCACACCCATCACGCCCGCATCCATCGCACGCGCGATGTAGGTGTACTCGATGGCGGGCACGCGTGCCATCGGCACCAGATCCAGCCCTTGGCATAGCAAGCATTGCGTCTTGATCATGTCGAAGTGAGCGCCGTTGTGCTCCATGTCGAGCAGCAGGAATTCCGCGCCGGTGGCTTTCACCATTTGCGGCAAACCGCTCACCATGAACTCCCACCCGAAGGTGCCGAATACTGGCTTTCCCCCCAGAAGTTTTTCTTTCACTGGATTAGATTTCATACTCTAGCCCCTGCCGCTAAGCATGCCACTTCCCACCCCAACTGGGGTGCTTGAGTGAATCAATGTTGACCACATGATTGGGCCGCCGGCCGTTGGCGAGTTCCACCGCGGCCTTGAATGCATACTCGCCAAGAAGCCGCATGCATTCGTCGGTGTGGCACACCGCATGGGGCGCCACGATCACGTTATCGAACTTGAGCAGCGGGTTGTCCACGGGCGTGGGCTCTTGCTCAAAGACATCGATGGCCGCCGCGAGAAAGCGCTTGTCTTTGACCGCTTGAATGAGTGCTGCCTCATCCACCACCGGTCCTCGCGCCGTGTTGATGAAGAAGGCGGTGGGCTTCATCATATTGAATTGGCGCGCGCCGATGAGATGGTACGTTTCCTTGCTCAACCAACAGTTCACCGACACCACGTCGGATTCGCGCAGCAGCGTCTCCAGATCCACCATCTTCACGCCCAGATCGTTCACCGCCGGCTGCGGTACATTGGGATCGCATCCCAGGAACTTCATATCCCAAGGTCTGGCCATGCGGAAAACTTCCTTGCCGATGTTGCCCACGCCGATCACACCCAAGGTCTTGCCGCTCAGGCCGTAGCCCAGGAAATCGCCCTTCTCCTTCCAGCGGCCCTCGCGCACCAGAGCGTCCTTGATTTCCAGCCGGTGGGCCATGTACAACATGAAGGCCATCACGCTGCTCGCTACGGGCCGGCGCACGCCATCGGGCGTGATGGTGAGCAATACACCGTTCTCGGTGCAAGCGGGCACATCGACGTTGTCGTAACCCACACCGAAACGCGCAACCAATTTCAGGCGGCGGTTCGGGCCGCTCAGCGTTGCCCGCGTCACGCGGGGCGCCATGACACACAACGCGTCGTATCGCGCCGCGTGCTCTTGCGTGAACTCGGAAATATTCTCCGGCAAATACTCCCACTCGATACGCGGATCATCCAGAACCTTCAGTGCCTGGCGGCCATACACGGGCTCGCCGCTGGGGCTCAATGCGTCACGGGTAATGCCGACTCGAAATTTTTCTGATGCCATGCTTGTCTCCTTGAATAATCGTGAGGCGTACCCCTAACGCCTACATAGCAACACTAATCGCCCCATCCACCGTCAGCACATGCCCGTTTACAAAGGATGCCTCATCGGAGGCCAGGAAGACGGCGGGGGGACCGATCTCATCGAGCGTGCCCCAACGTCCCGCCGGGGTTCGATTGCAGACCCAGTCATTGAACTCTTTATTCTGTATCAGCGCGGTATTGAGTTCCGTGGCGAAATACCCCGGCGCGATGGCGTTGACGGTAATGTTGTGCGGCGCCAGTTCCACCGCGAGTTGCCGTGTGAGCGCGTGCACGGCACCCTTGCTGGCCGTGTAGGCGGAAATGGTCGGCCGGCCCACGATGGCGCTCACCGAGCCCGTCATGATGATGCGCCCGCTCTTTCGCGGCAGCATGACCTTCGCCGCCTCTTTGCAAAGGGCCCACACGGCGGTGAGGTTGGTGTTCATCACGCGCTCGAAATCCGCGGATTCGAATTCGGTAATGGGCTTACGGTGCTGAATGCCCGCGTTCGCCACCAAGATGTCGAAGCGGCCATGCTTGGCCACCGCGGCTTGAACGCAGTGCGCCCCGGCGGCTTGATCCGTGACGTCGAAGACGGCTGCCTGGCCCTTCAATCCTTGCGCGCGCAGTTGCGTAACCCGTTCTTTCACCGCTTTTGAGTCGCGCGCATTGATCATTACATGGGCGCCTGCCTTGGCGAGAGATTGCGCCATCGCCCATCCCAAGCCACGGGATGCGCCCGTGACCAATGCAACCTTTCCACCTAAATTAAACATGGTTCCTCCCCTTGTACTCCATCTCTCCGGATTCCAAGGAATGATACTGCAATCACCACCCTAGGCTAGGGTTGGAGTTAACGCTTCATCTGCCCGGTCAAAGACCACGCCATCCATCCCAACAACGCGACACCCAGCACATCGAACTCGAGTGCCGTCAGGGGGATTGCAGAGATTTCAGATGGCCAGATATCCCCGCAGGATGCGCTCGGGCGACGGGGAAGTGCTGTCTTGCAACTGAACCGTGACGTCTTTGCCGCGAGTCGTTACGCTGACTTTCGCCCCCTCCATCGCGCGCCCTCGCCTGCGTCCCCATCCTGGCCTT
>JBKKAO010000507.1:0-4723 GCA_046714645.1 Burkholderiales bacterium
GTTTTTCTGGGTTAGGGCGGGGCCGGGGGGTGGCTGCGCTATTCCTTGGGCCGGCGCGGGGCAGGCCGCCGCCCCAGGAGGGGATCTAAAATTCACGGTGCGGCTAGGTGAGGGCTTGAGCCGGTCCAAACTCATGCAAGCCCCCTGTATTGTACGTTTTCGAAATGGTGGCGAGCGCTTGAAAGCGGCGCCAAACCGGCCGAGCCGCTCGCTCAAGAACTTACTTCAGGAGCATGCCATTGCGCCCTGGGAGCGCGACGCGCTTCCCTTGCTTTACTGCGGCGAGCACTTGGCATGGATCGCGCGGGTGGGTTACGACTGCCGCTTGCTCGCGGAGCCCGGCGAACCCGGTGTGGTAATCGAGTGGATTCCTAGCGTGAGCCAGACCGCTTAGGCGGGGTAATGATGACAGGCTCCCCTAGTCCTTTTAGCGTAACCGCCGCTTTTTTCGCTTCCTGCCTGGTGCGAAAAGGGCCAACGACCACTCGCGTCTCGGTGTAGGCGGGAACGCCGCGTTCCTTGAGTTTCTCCAATAATGCGTCCGCGTTCGCGTAGGTGTTGAACACGCCCATTTGCACGGTGTAACCCTTTCCCGGCGGGATCGGAGCATCCGCGAGTTTCAGTATGGGCGATGCGGGTTTGGCCGCTGGCGGTGCGAGGGCTACAGCCGCCGTGGGCTTGGCGGATTGCAAGGGAGCGGGCATGCTCCGTCCTTGGCTAGGCGCGGGGACGGGAGTGGCCGGGACCGGTGTCGCTTTCGAAGCCGGGGCGACGGATGGCTCTGGAGGAGGCTTTTCTCCCGGGTCGGGAACGCGACTGACTTCGGGCGGCGGTGGTGCCGTGGATTTTGCAGCGTTCTCAGGAGTTTCTGGCGTTGGTGGTACGGTGGCTACGGCGGGGGCCGGCCGCTCCTCCACGCTCACGCGATTGATCAGGGTCAAGCCGAGGATGGCGGCCGCGATCAGCACTAGCGCGATAGCCAACCGGCCAAATGCGCGTTTCTTTAGAATTTCGTCGTTCGACAGGGTGGGAGGTTCCGCCATCAGCGATCAACACCTATGACAATGGCCTCGGATGCTAGCATCCTTTCCATGGATCGCTTGCCCTGAGCCGGTACCATGCGCCTCTATAGCAATGCCAAGATTGACCTTTCTTTCAAAGAGTTATCGTGTTACTCTTCCGCCTCTCCAGATTCATCGCAGAGGCTCGCATCGCCAGCGATGAATCGATCTTCCCAGTATTAATTTTTTAAAGCTCAACAACCGGGCGTTGTGTACCCTGACCTGTCGGAGTAGAAATGGCAACTGAAAGAACCCTATCCATCATCAAACCTGATGCCGTCGCTAAGAATGTGATTGGGCAGATTTACTCGCGCTTCGAGTCCAAGGGCCTCAAGATAGTGGGTGCAAGAATGATGATGCTCTCCACGCAACAAGCCGAAGGATTTTATGCGGTCCATCGTGAGCGTCCCTTCTTCAAGGACCTGGTCAAATTCATGACCTCCGGTCCGGTCATGATCCAAGTCTTGGAAGGAGAAGGAGCGATCCAAAAGAACCGCGATCTCATGGGTGCAACAGACCCGAAAAAAGCGGCTCCCGGGACCATTCGTGGGGATTTCGCCGGTAGCATCGACGCCAATGCCGTGCACGGGTCCGATGGCCCGCACACGGCTGCTAGCGAAATCGCTTACTTCTTTCCTTCGCTCGATCTGCATTCGCGCTAGGTCCTCGGCACGTCGATGCAGAATCTCCTTGACTTCGATCTGGCGGGCCTCACCCTGTATTTGGAGGCGCATGGGGAGAAAGCGTTTCGCGCCCGGCAGTTGTTTCGTTGGATTCACCAGCGAGGCAAGTCGCGCTTCGAGGACATGACGGATCTCGCCAAGTCGTTGCGAGAGATGCTCGCCGGAATTTCGGTGGTGGGCATACCGCCCGGGCGAAGCTCATCGGTGGCGCGCGACGGAACGGCGAAGTGGCTGCTGGATGTGGGGGGTGACAACGCGGTGGAGACGGTGTTCATTCCCGAGACTCACCGCGGTACCCTGTGTGTATCCACGCAGGTGGGGTGTGCCTTGGCGTGCACCTTTTGTTCCACCGGCCGCCAGGGTTTCAATCGCAATCTGAGCGTTGCCGAGATTCTTGGCCAGGTGTGGTGGGCGCGGCACGTATTGGCGGAGCGCTATCAAACGCTGCCCCATGAACGGATCATCAGCAATGTGGTGTTCATGGGGATGGGTGAGCCGCTGGCCAATTTCGATCACCTCATCACGGCGCTTCACGTGCTATTGGATGATTTCGGTTATGGATTGTCCCGGCGCCGGGTCACGGTGAGCACTTCTGGCATCGTCCCCAACATGGATCGTTTGAGAGAAGAGTGCCCGGTGGCTCTGGCCGTATCGCTGCATGCACCCAATGACGAGTTGCGCGATCAAATCGTCCCCATCAACAGGAAGTACCCGCTCGCCGCTTTGATGGAAGCGTGCCGGCGCTATGTGGGGAGTGCCGCCGCGCTGGCGGGCGCCGATGAACCAGAAGATGAAGTCGCGGCCGGAGATGAGGGTTGGAGAAAGTGGACTCGCGCTGGGTCACCGCGGGATTTCATCACCTTCGAGTATGTGATGTTGGACGGGGTGAACGACAGCGTTTCCCATGCCCAGCAACTGGTATCGCTCGCGCAGGACGTTCCATGTAAATTTAACTTGATTCCTTTCAACTCCTTCCCCGATTCAGGCTATCGCCGCTCCTCGCTCGAAGCGATCGCGCGCTTTCAGGGGACTTTGCTCAACGCGGGTTTCATTACAACGGTGCGTAAGACGCGCGGGGATGATATCGACGGCGCCTGCGGACAGTTGGCCGGTGAAGTGAAAGACAGAACGCGGCGCAAGGATAAAATAGCCTGGGGGGTAAGCGCTTGAGGGCGTTACGTATAGGGGTGCTATCAGCCGTGTTGTTTGGATGTACCAGCGATCCACCTACCTCTCCCGGCAAGAAGGAACAAGCGGCGCAGGATGCGACCGATCGTGCCCGCGCCCACATGGAACTCGGCGTGGGTTACTACGAAAATGGCCAGTATCAGTACGCCATCGAGGAACTCAACGAAGCGCTCAAGGCGCGCTCCAACTATGTGCCCGCCCACAATGGGCTCGCCTTGGTGTACATGGATTTGAAGGAAGACAAGAAAGCCGAAGAGGCCTTCAAGAAAGCCTTGCAGTACGAGCCTAGGAACCCGGCGGCAAGGAATAATTTCGGGCAATTCCTTTGCTCCCGCGGCCGCACCGAAGAAGGGCTGGGCCAACTGCTGGAGGCGGTCAAGAATCCGCTCTACGAGACCCCGGATCTGGCTTACCAGAACGCCGGGGTGTGCGCGCGACGGGCGGGGGACAATCAACGCGCTGAAGAATACTTCCGCCAAGCCGTTATGCGCAATCCAAGGCAAGCACAAGCGCTCTTCAATCTATCGGATCTGAACTACGTGAAGAAGAACTACTCTCAGGCCAAGGCCTATGCCGACCGGCTGATACAGCTCACCGATATCCCTGGGCCCGAGTTGCTCTGGCTCGCGGCTCGCACTGCACGTAAACTGGGAGATGCCCAGAGTGTAACGCAGTATGGAAACCAATTACGAAAACGCTATCCGGAAGCACCCGAAACCCGCGCCTTGTTAGACGGCCGCTTTGAATGACGGAAACCAGCTCCTCTGAAACACCTCCTCCCAGCGTAGGGGCTCAGCTCGCGCAAGCGAGGCAGGCGCAAGGTTTGAGTTTGGGCGAGATGGCGAGACAGCTTAAACTCAGTGTGAAGCAAGTGGACGCGCTGGAGCGAGACGACTATAGCAACTTCCCAGGAGCGCTCTGGGCGCGCGGATTTCTGCGCAACTACGCGAAATCCCTCGGGCTGAACGCCAACGCGCTCATCGAAGAATCTGGGTTGGCCGTGGAACTTCCCGGAAGCGTCCCCCCTGGGGCCGGAACTCCGCTGCCCGCCGATGCGACTCAAGAGCGCCGCCGGAAAGTCTATCTCGTGGTGGCGTTTGTCGTGCTGGGGTTGTTCGTTCTAGGCTTGTTGGGCCAGCGTACTAGCAGTGAGCGTTCGTCCGTGCCGGACACGAGACCGATGAATCCTGCCGGTCGGAGTCCCTCTGACTCAGTGCCCTCGCCGGCAGCCTTACCCGCGCCCACGCCAGGCTTGGCCACGGAGGGCACGATCCCTCCCGCGCAGAGCAGTGTTAGCGCGGAGGGGACCGGCGCGCCGGTTACCATTACCACGCTTCCCGAACTGGTTTCGCCTGACCCCGCGCCCAGCGTAGCGACGCCAGCACCGGCACCCAGTGTGAGCGCTACACCTCCCGCGACGACCACGTCCGCAGGCTCTCCTCCCACGGCGGCTCCCAAGCCCGGCGGCACGCAAGAGCGCACCGGAACGAACACTGCGTTCGATTCTTCGAGTCCCGCTTCGGCGGGCCAGCCTCCCCCTATCACGGAGGCGCCCTCCGAGGAAGCACCCACTGCCGAACCACCTAAGCCGCGCACGCTACGTTTTACCTTTACTCAGTCCGTCCAAGCGGAGGTAAAGGATGCCAATGGTTTGGTCTTGCTATCAAAATTGCAGGCCGCCGGTACTGAGAGGGCCGTGCGTGGAACTCCACCTTTCAGCTTGTCTTTAGGCAATGTGCACGCTGTGAAGCTGGTCTATCGCGGACGCGAGGTCGATCTGATTTCACGAGG
>JBKKAO010000508.1:0-3673 GCA_046714645.1 Burkholderiales bacterium
GCGGGCTACCCCCGGCGACCTATCACTCCGAGCGCGGGCATGGAGCCACATTCACATTCGATCTTCTCGGACACCCGGCCTCTAGCGATTACAAACTGCCCCTCATCCAAATCTTCTCCTCCAAAGCGGGGCAAGGGATTAGTGGTAGATCACAGACCGCCGGCATCGGACCACCGGCCACGGATGAGGATGATGGGGTCACATTGGCGGGGGGTAGCCCGGCGAATGGTTACTTTCTCTTGCTGCAGGCCGCCGATTGCCACTCCAATCATCGTGCATTACCATGCGCTTTAAGAGTAATACAGGAGTCAAGGAATGGCGTTCAACGTTACTTCGAAGGGCCAAGTCACTATTCCCAAAAAAGTGAGAGATCTTTTGGGAATCGAACCAGGAAGCTCGGTGGATTTTCGCATCGAGGCGGATGGGCACGTCGGCCTGTACAAAGCCGGGAACCGAAAGAAGATCAAGAGCCGCTTCGCGAAACTACGCGGAACCGCGACGGTGCGCATGCGTACCGATGAGATCATGGCGCTCACCCGAGGGGAGGACTAGCTATTGGTTCTAGTCGATACAAACGTCATTCTCGACGTCGTGCAAGACGATCCGGTGTGGGCGAAGTGGTCGCAAGGAAACCTGGATCTATTGGGAGCGGCGGGAGATCTCGCCATTAACCCCGTGATATATGCCGAGTTATCCATCGCCTACGCAAATATCGAGGAGTTGGAGTCTCTGGTATTGGCATCTCAGTTTCTCATTGTGGAAATTCCGCGAGAGGCGTTGTTCCTTGCGGGAAAATCCTTTCTGTCCTACCGTCGAAAAGGCGGTCCCAAAACTGGTGTACTACCTGACTTTTTTATCGGGGCCCACGCGTCGGTCACCGGGATCCCGCTCTTGACACGTGACGTTAGACGCTACCGCACTTATTTCCCGCGACTCCAGATCATTTCGCCCCCACAGTAGCACCACATGTGCGCGAAATTCCGGAGCCATCTCTCCGATGTGACTCAAGCCAAGGTGCCCGTTCCACTCGTGTACGACGGAAACACAAGCTTCCAATCGATACGAACGCCGGACACGGTGCCCACTGCAAGCTCGCCGAGCGTCTCTGAAATGGCTGGCCGGCCGTAACGAGCACCCTCCAGGCGGTACACGGTCACGACGTGATCGGTGGGATGCACCAGCCATACTTCGGGAACGCCGGCGCGCTCGTAAGCGCAGAGCTTGACCGTCATGTCGTGGCTGGCGGTGCCAGGGGAGAGAACCTCCACGATCCAGTCGGGGGCGCCGCGCACGCCGCGATCATCGATCTTGCCAGGATCGCACCGACCAAAAGATCGGGTTGCACCACGGTATCCACCCGTTGGTCGGCTTCTTTTGCCTTCGGCAGGCGCACGTCGAAAGGGGCGATGAAGGGGCGGCAGGGTTTTCCTTGTAATGCGCTCGCCACCTGGCGAGCCATTTCCAGCACACACTCCTGGTGCACGCGCACCGGTGCCGGTGCCATCAGGTAGGCCACGCCCTCGACCAGTTCATAGCGCACATCCTCGGGCCAGGTCAGATAGTCCCCGTAGGTGTGATAGGTCGTATCATGCTTCGCGAGCGTCATGGTTTGTCCGCCACGTCTTTGACTACAAGAACCGATTCTACCCATCCGGGATGCGGTTCCCACCGCGGTTGCCAGTCCCCCATTTCGCCCTCGGGCCGGACCGGCCTAGGTTGTATTGGGTCAAGGGCGGGGGTGGCGCGATGGACAAGCAGTCAAAGATGCGGTGGTTGCCACAGGTTGTGGCGGTACACTCTCGCGCCAACTTTCCTCCGTCCCTTGTCATGATCATCCTGCTTGCACCCATGGAAGGGCTACTCGATTTCGTGTTGCGCGACATCCTCACGCGCGTGGGAGGGATCGACCGTTGCGTGTCGGAGTTCATCCGCGTCACCGGCACGCTGCTACCCGAGCGCGCCTTTCGGCGCATCATGCCCGAGCTGGACAATGGCGGGCGCACCCCGGCCGGGGTGCCGGTGCGCGCGCAGCTACTGGGATCGGACCCGGTGTGCCTCGCCGAGAACGCCGCCAAGCTCGCGGCCCTAGGACCAGCGGGCATCGATCTGAACTTCGGCTGCCCGGCCAAGTGCGTGAACCACCATCGCGGAGGCGCGGTGTTGTTGGACGAGCCGGAGCTGATCGCGAAAATCGTCGCTGCCGTTCGCCGTGCCGTGCCGGCACAGATGCCGGTGTCGGCCAAGATGCGATTGGGCTACCACGACGCTTCGCGAGCGCGCGAATGCGCACTGGCCATCGCCAGTAGCGGCGCGGACGAACTCGTCGTGCACGCGCGCACCAAGGCCGACGGTTACCGGCCGCCCGCCTACTGGGAGCGGATTCAGGACATTCGCGCCGCAGTCGGTATTCCGGTGATCGCCAACGGCGAGATCTGGAACGTGGAGGACGCCTTGCGCTGCCGCGCCCTCTCGGGTTGCGATGCCCTGATGCTGGGCCGCGGCATGGTGACCGACCCCGGTCTGGCATTGGCCATCAGGAAGCGAGACCGAACAGGACTTCCCGCCTCCAACTCATGCGATCTCGAATGGGAGGCGCTGCAGCCGCGCTTGGCGCAGTTCTGGCAAATCGTCAATGCGCACTTGATACCGGCGCACCGCGCGGGCCGTCTCAAGCAATGGCTCAATTTCCTGCGCCGGCGCTATCCCAAAGCCGAAGCGGCATACACCGCCGTGCGCACCATCAACGATCCGGCGCTGGTGAGCCAGATCCTGTTCGGCGCTAATGGGCTGGCCGGAGCAGATCGCGAACTCCTTGCCGCGTGAATTTTCCGGCGAGTCGTAAGGGCCGTTGTCTGAAGCATGCTTCGGCCATGCACCGACTGCTATGGGTGTCCCTCTCCATTTTCGTGATATCGTCCTGTGCCATGACACACCCTGCCTCTCCTTCAGCACGATCCGAGCTTGCACCTACGGCGAAGCTGCGCGTAGGCATCAACTACGGAAACTTTCTTCTGGTGACGAACTATGTTCCGGGCACCGAGCCTCGCGGCGTCGCGCCCGATCTGGGGCGCAAACTAGGCCGGCGGCTTGGCGTGCCCATCGAGTTCGTCGTGTTCGACTCTGCCGGAAAACTGGCCGACTCGGGGAAGGCCGGGGCATGGGACGTGGCGTTCCTTGGCAACGAACCCCAGCGCGCGCATGAAATTGCCTTTACCGCCGCCTATCTGGAGATCCCCGTCACCTATCTCGTTCCGGCGGGGTCTCCCATCCGTTCGATCGCCGACGTGGACCGCGAAGGCGTACGCATCGCCGTGGCGCAGAAGAGCGCCTACGATCTGTTTCTCACCCGCAACCTCAAGCATGCGCAGATCGTGCGCGCAGAGGGCATCGAAGGCTCGTACCAGCTTTTCGTCCAAGAAAACCTCGAAGCCCTTGCCGGGCTCAAGCCCCGGCTCGTGACCGACGGCGAGAAACTCCCAGGATCGCGCGTGCTTGAAGGACAATGCACCTCCGTCAAGCAATCGATCGGCACGCTCCATGGGCGCGAGGCCGGCACGAAATATCTACGTGAATTCGTGGAGGACGTAAAAGCATCGGGCCTCGTTGCCCGATTGATCGCCCAGTACGGTGTTCGCGGCGTCTCGGTCGCACCGCCGGCGCAGTGACGACCGGA